>JARIAN010000024.1 GCA_029257865.1 Phocaeicola sp. | reverse complement strand
GTTCAGATTCCTTATCCAAGTTGATAACCTTAGCATAGCAACCACCTTCGTAGTTGAATACACCTTCGTTATCCCATCCGTGTTCGTCGTCACCGATCAATTTACGTTTTGGGTCTGTAGACAAAGTGGTCTTACCTGTACCTGACAAACCAAAGAAGATAGCTGATTCAGTTTCTTCCATGTTAGTGTTTGCAGAGCAGTGCATAGAAGCGATACCGCGCAATGGGTTGAAGTAGTTCATCATAGAGAACATACCTTTCTTCATTTCACCACCATACCAAGTGTTAAGGATAACCTGTTCTTTAGTAGTCAAGTTGAATACAACTGCAGTTTCTGAGTTCAAGCCCAATTCTTTGTAGTTTTCAACTTTAGCTTTAGAAGCGTTGTAAACAACGAAATCTGGTTCGAAGTTTTCCAACTGTTCTTTAGAAGGACGGATAAACATGTTAGTCACGAAGTGAGCCTGCCATGCAACTTCCATAATGAAACGTACTTTCAAGCAAGTAGCTTCGTTAGCACCACAGAAACCATCAACAACATAAAGTTTCTTGTTTGACAATTCTTTAGCAGCCAATGCTTTCAGTTCATTCCAAGTTTCAGTAGAAACTGGTTTGTTGTCGTTTTTGTATTCTTCAGATGTCCACCATACAGTATTTTCGCTAGTAGCATCTTTTACCAAGAATTTATCTTTAGGAGAACGACCAGTGTAGATACCAGTCATTACGTTTACTGCACCCAGTTCAGTTTCCTGACCTACTTCAAAGCCTTCCAATCCAGCTTTTGTTTCTTCTGCGAACAATACTTCGTATGAAGGATTGTGCAATACTTCTACGGCACCAGTAATGCCGTATTTAGTAAGATCTAAATTTGCCATTGTTTCAAATGATTAATTCGGTTATATTATATCAAATGTTTATTTCTTGCAGAACAGCAATGCTGAAAGATGAAATATGCTCTAAAGCATTGTTTGCTCTTTCAACGCTACAAAAGTAGTAGTTTATTTTGAATTGAAAGAAGTTATTACAGAAAAAAATCCGTAATTAATGAAAGATTTATACTTGTGTAACAAATATGCCATTTCTACATTGCAACTGAATATACAAGTCTATTTTCAAGCCTAAAAAAAACAACATTATATAAGGTGTTGCAAAGGTATATAAAAAGCGCACAAGGAAAAACTTCCTTGTGCGCTTTTTATATCTTGCAAACTGCTTTTATTATTCGTCGGCCAATGTAAAGTCAAGCTGTTTCTTTTCCAAGTTGGCTCTTGCCACCTTAATCTTCACAGGGTCTCCCAAACCGAACTTATGGTGATGACGGCGACCTATCAGGCAATAGTTCTTTTCATCGAACTCATAATAATCATTGCCCAAATCACGCATCGGCACCATGCCTTCACATTTGTTTTCGTTAATTTCTACATAAAGTCCCCACTCTGTCACTCCGGAAATCACTCCTTCGTATACATTTCCGATACGTTCACTCATAAATTCCACCTGCTTGTACTTGATAGAAGCACGTTCTGCACTGGCAGCAGTCTGCTCCATTGCCGAACTATGTTCACATAGATTCTCGTACTTGTCGGCCTGTGCTGTACGTCCTCCATCCAGGTAACGGGTAAGCAGACGATGCACCATCAAGTCCGGATAGCGACGGATAGGTGAAGTAAAGTGAGTATAATAGTCAAATGCCAATCCATAGTGGCCGATATTATAGATAGAATAACGGGCTTTCTGCATAGCACGTAAAGACACTGTTTCAATCAGATTCTGCTCTTTCTTGCCATCAATGTCGCTGAGCAAACGGTTAATTGACTTGGACACATCAGTCTTGCTGCCTCCAGTACGTATCTTATAGCCAAAACGAGCGATAAACTGACTCAAGTTATCCAGTTTGTCAGGGTCCGGCAAATCATGGATACGATAAGGGAACACCTTTGGTTTCTTGTTTTTTGGCACCTTTCCGATATGTTCTGCCACCGTACGGTTGGCAAGCAACATAAACTCCTCAATCAGTTTATTGGCCTCTTTCGCCTCCTTGAAATAGACACTCAGCGGTTTGCCAGTCTCGTCAATTTCAAATCTCACCTCGCAGCGGTCAAAATTGATAGCTCCAGCAGCCATACGTTTCTCACGCAAGATTTTTGCCAGGCTGTTCAACTGCAGGATTTCATCCTTATAGTCTCCCTCACCGGTTTCAATAATCTGCTGAGCTTCTTCATACGCAAAACGACGGTCTGACTTGATTACTGTATGGCGAATACGATAATCCTTGATTTCCGCTTTTTCATTCATATCAAAGATTACTGAATAAGCCAGTTTCTCTTCATCTGGGCGGAGAGAGCAAATAAAGTTACAAAGACGTTCGGGCAACATCGGAACGGTACGGTCTACCAAATAGACAGAGGTAGCTCGTTTCACCGCCTCCTTATCTATCACACTACCTTCTCTCACATAGTGCGAAACATCGGCAATATGTACTCCCACTTCCCAAAGGTTTGGTTTCAACTGTTTGATAGACAACGCATCGTCAAAGTCCTTGGCATCTTTCGGGTCGATAGTAAACGTCACCGTATCTCTGAAATCCTCTCTTTCGGCATAATCCTCAGGAGTGATTTCAGCCGGAATCTTTTCAGCGGCAGCCTCTACAGCAGCCGGATAAACATACGGCAAGCCATATTCTGCCAAGATAGCATGCATCTCGGTAGTATTGTCACCAGCCTTACCCAACACATCAATTACCTGTCCAAACGGATTCTTCGCCTCTTCCGGCCATTCGGTTATCTTCACTACAGCCTTGTCACCATCTTTTCCCCCTTTCAACTTGTCTTTCGGGATAAAGATATCATTGGCCAAGGTAGAAGTTTCCGTAAGCAGGAAAGCATAGTTCTTGCTCACCTTCAGTGTGCCCACAAACGTATTGTCGGAATGTTCCAGAATCTCTATCACCTGCCCTTCCAAGTCATGACGACGGCGTTTGGCACAAAGAGCCACCTTCACCTTGTCATTGTTCATGGCATGTGCAGAATTTGCATCGGCAATAAAGATAGCCTCTCCACCATCTTCCGGAATGAAAGAATTCTTTCCATTACTCTTGCGCACAAAAGTACCTACAAGAATCTGTCCTTTGTCATTCAGTTTATAGCGTCCTTTTTCAGCTTCTATCAGGAAGTTGTCGTCAATCATTTCCTGCACAATGTCTGCACAGAGCATCTTCAGTGGATGAGTAGTCAGCTTCAGTCCCAGGAAAATTTGTTTCAGGCCAAAACTTTCAGTTGGCTTCATGCGGAAATAATTCACCAGCAATTCTGCCAGGTCTTTTTTCTTCATGCGTTTTCCGCCCTTTTTCTCTTTTTTATTTTTAGCCATAATCACATTGTTTTTAAATCCACCCCTCCAGGCTTCTCAAGCTAAAGCATCAAAGGAAATGGAATGAAATCTTTACTACAAAGTAAGCAAAATAAATGGAATTAAGATATATAAGTTATTATATTTTTAAGGTGGAAAAGATTATCTTTGCACTTTTGCACGCTAAAAATGAAGATTTAATGAATAAAAAAATATTAGTAACTGGAGCCAGCGGCTTCATAGGCAGTTTCCTGATAGAAGGAGGATTAGCCCGTGGCATGGAAGTTTGGGCCGGAATAAGGAAAAGCAGCAGTAGGGCTTACCTGAAAGACGAACGAATCCACTTTGCCGAACTAGACTTCACCGACTCGGAACGTCTTTCACAACAACTGCAGAAACATAAAGAAGAGCATGGAGGATGGGACTGCATCATACATTGTGCCGGAGTGACCAAATGCCGTGACAAGGCCGATTTCGAAATCGGCAACTACTGGGCGACACGCCATTTCATCGAGACCTTGAAAAGACTGGAGATATGCCCTTCTCAGTTCATCTTCATCAGTTCACTCAGTATCTATGGTCCGATACGCGAAAAAGACTACACTCCAATACAGGAGCATGACACTCCGCTGCCCAATACAGCCTACGGAGTGAGCAAACTGCATGCAGAAGAATATATGAAAAGCCTGAGTGGTTTTCCATACGTCATTTTCCGCCCTACCGGAGTGTATGGGCCACGCGAAAAGGACTACTTTCTGATGGCAAAATCAATCCGTAATCATATTGACTTCGCTGCTGGCTTCCGTCGCCAAGACATTACTTTTGTATATGTAAAAGACTTGGTGCAGGCCGTTTATCTGGCCGTTGAAAAACAAGCTACCCACCGTGCCTACTTTGTAAGCGACGGAAAAGTCTACAGCAGCCGCACTTTCTCCGACTTAATCCGCAAAGAACTGGGCAATCCCTGGTGGATACGCATCACGTGCCCTTTGTGGATGCTGCGTATCTTGTCGGGGGTTATAGGAACCGTTTCGGGATGGCTGCGCCGTGCCAGCACACTCAATTCCGACAAATATCAGATAATGAAGCAGCGCAACTGGCAATGCGACATATCTCCACTGGTAGAGGAATTGGGATACCACCCTGAATATCCATTAGAGAGAGGAGTAAAAGAAATAATCGCTTGGTATAAGAAAGAAGGATGGCTATAAAACTATTTGAACGGGTGAAAAGCGGAAAAGGACTTTTCGCCGTAGAAACGGTCAGCCTGATTTATAATGTGCTCACCGCAATTCTTATCTTAATACTATATTCCCGTATGGACCACCCGGAAAGTATGTTGCTAGACCGTTTGGCCATTGCCGGAGGTACGTTCGCCCTTATTTACCTGTACCAACTGCTCCCCTGCCGGCTGACAGCCTTTGTCCGTATGGTCTTTCAGATGAGTCTGCTGTCTTACTGGTATCCGGACACTTATGAATTCAACCGCCTATTTCCTAACTTGGACCATGTCTTCGCCCACATTGAGCAGCTATTGTTCCACTGTCAACCAGCCGTTGAGTTCTCAAAACATTTTCCGTCCATTTGGTGGAGCGAACCGTTCAATATGGGATATTTCTTCTATTATCCTATGATGCTGATAGTAGTAGTGTTTTATTTTGCCAAACGATTTGAATGGTTTGAGAAAATATGCTTTGTGCTGACAGCCTCGTTCTTCATCTACTACCTGTTCTACATATTGGTTCCGGTAGCAGGCCCGCAGTTTTATTTTCCAGCTATCGGGATGGACAAGGTATACGAAGGAATATTCCCTGCCATTGGTGACTATTTCAACACCAACCATTATCTGATACCAGGGCCAGGATACGACAACGGCTTCTTCTTCCGTCTGGTTGAAGCTTCGCAAGAGATAGGCGAACGCCCCACTGCTGCTTTTCCAAGTTCGCACGTGGGCATTTCCACCATTACAATGATAATGGCCTGGCGTATCAACCACAAGCTGACGTTCCTGCTTGCCCCCTTCTATCTTCTATTGTGTGGAGCAACGGTCTATATACAAGCCCATTATCTGATAGACTCTCTAGTAGGACTGCTCTCAGCCTTCCCCGTCTATTGGTTAGCTTCCACCTTATATAAAAAGTGGTTTATCACCCCTCCTTTCAAGGCTATGAGATAAAAGAATCAGCCGTGATGTGCTTCATACCTGCATCACGGCTGATTCTTTTATCATACTTATACAGTCTCTTCCATCACATTGCCAAAAGTAACTTCTATATGGTCAAGAATGGCATTCAGTTCCTCCAGTTTCTCGGCACGGAGCATCGCTATACGAGTATCCTTGAAATTAGGAATTCCTTTAAATAATGGTGAGGCAGCCAAATGACGGCGTACGTGCAAGATGCCTCGCCTTTCATCTAAAAGGTTCACACTATCGGCCACTTCACGGCGCAACACATCCATCCTCCACTTAAAACTCAAAGGAGGCAAGAGTTCTCCCGTTTCCAGATAATGTTTCACTTCCTTAAAAATCCACGGACGCCCGAAACTGGCACGACCAATCATGATGGCATCCACACCATACCGATCAAAACATTCTTTGGCACGCTCCGGAGTGGTAACATCTCCATTGCCAATAACAGGGATGCGCATACGAGGGTTCTTCTTCACTTCCCCAATCAATGTCCAGTCGGCTTCCCCCGTATACATCTGCGCACGAGTACGTCCATGAATAGTCAACGCTTCAATCCCGCAATCCTGCAACTGTTCTGCCAAATCCACAATAATTTTCGATTCCGAATCCCATCCCAGACGAGTCTTTACCGTAACCGGAATCTTCACAGCATCCACCACCGCCTTGGTGATTTCCAACATCTTCGGCACATTCTGCAACATGCCCGAACCGGCTCCCTTGCCAGCCACACGCTTCACCGGGCAGCCAAAGTTCAAATCAAGGATATCGGGCTGAGCCTGCTCCACGATACGGGCAGCCTCTACCATCGTATCTGTATCCTTTCCGTAAATCTGAATAGCTACCGGACGTTCCCCCTCACTGATATTCAGTTTCAGCATAGTCTTTCCTACCGACCGAATCAGTGCGTCACTCGATACAAATTCGGTGTACACCATATCGGCTCCGAACTCCTTGCACAGCAAACGGAAAGCCGGGTCGGTCACATCTTCCATGGGAGCCAGCAATACAGGCTTCTCTCCTAAGTCTATGTTTCTGATCTTCATGTTTCTTCTCTTTTAATTAATCGACAGAAAGCCAGCCCTTCTCCTTCTCTCAGAGGGATACATCTTTGTTAATCTATTCCAATTTCTGAACGGATAAGTCTGAGCCAGACTGCAAAATTACGGAAAAATAGCTACCTTTGCACTCTAAATCAACAAGAAAAGATGAGTTACTCAATAAAAGATTTTGAAATCATGGCACCGGTAGGCTCTCGCGAGTCACTGGCTGCTGCCATACATGCCGGAGCAGATTCCATTTACTTCGGAATAGAAAGTCTGAATATGCGCGCCCGCTCTGCCAGCACTTTCACCATCGACGACTTGCGTGAAATAGCCAAGGTGTGCGACGAACATGGGGTAAAGAGCTACCTCACCGTCAATACAATCATCTATGATGAAGATGTTGCCTTGATGCGCAAGATTGTAGATGCTGCCAAGGAAGCAGGCATCAGTGCCGTCATTGCCGCCGATGTGGCTGTGATGTCATATTGCAATCAGATTGGACAAGAAGTCCACCTCTCCACCCAGTTGAATATCAGCAATGCGGAAGCTCTGAAGTTTTATGCACAGTTTGCCGATGTTGTGGTACTGGCACGAGAACTGAACTTGAAGCAGGTCCGCAAGATTTATGATGCCATTCAGGAACAACATATCGTAGGACCGTTAGGACAACCGGTACGTATCGAAATGTTCTGCCACGGTGCTTTGTGCATGGCTGTTTCCGGCAAATGTTACCTCAGCCTTAACGAGCAAAACGCTTCGGCCAACAGAGGCGCCTGCATGCAGGTGTGCCGCCGCTCTTATATCGTAAAAGACAAGGAAAGCGATATCGAACTGGAGGTAGACAACCAGTATATCATGTCGCCGAAAGACTTAAAGACCATCCACTTTATGGATGAAATGATTGAAGCCGGTGTAAGAGTGTTCAAGATTGAGGGACGTGCACGCGGACCAGAGTATGTGCACACCGTAGTAGAATGCTATAAGGAGGCTATCCAGTCATATTTGGACGGCACCTTCACCGAAGAGAAAAAAACTGAATGGGACAACCGCCTGAAGACGGTCTTCAACCGTGGTTTCTGGAACGGATATTACCTGGGACAACGCTTGGGAGAATGGAGCAAGAACTACGGTTCGGAAGCTACCGAACGCAAGGTCTATGCCGGCCGTGGCATCAAGTATTTTGCCAATATCGGTGTGGCTGAATTCCTTATCGAAGCTACAGAAATCAAGGTGGGCGACAAGTTGCTGATTACCGGACCTACTACCGGAGCAATGTATGTCACTCTAGAAGAAGCACGTGTAGACCTCAAGCCTGTAGATGTAGTAAAGAAAGGTGTACATGTATCATTCAAGGTTCCGGAAAGAATGCGCCCTAGCGACAAGCTGTACCGCATCGTCCCTGCAGAAGAACTGAAGAAGAAATAAAGACTTACAAACAGTCTCTGTTCATATCCAACAGCCCTGTTCTACTCCAGCAAACTAGGAATAGAACAGGGCTGTTTTATGTCAAAACAGGAGCAAACAAACCTTGATTATTCAAAACCTCCACTTATACTATCTCAAACATAGCGAAAGCAGACAAAAAGCCAAGACATATCAACCACTTCCAGTCGAATAAATATCTCCAAATAAAAACATTTTTACAAATATTTTATTTATCTTTGAGAAAACAATATACAACAAAACACAACTTATAAAACCGTTTTATCTATGAAAAAAATTACTTCAATGATTTTGTCTGCCTTATTGGGTGGAACTTTCGTCTTATCTTCATGTGGAAGCGGAAACTCATCAAGTGAAAAGGCCGACAACAAGCATCCGCTGGGTGACGTTCCGAGAATCTTTGTAGATATTGCCGCTAAAGAAACAGCCTTTAAAGAGCAGGCCAGAAAGCACAAGGATATAAAAAGTTATCAAAAAGCACTCAACAAGCACCACCAGTATGTTGCTGAAAAGATGACAGAAGCAACAGAAAAAGGAAAGAAACTGATAGGGGGCACCATACCTTGTATCGAAAACACATATCCGGACTTCCAAGTGACAGAAGCCAAAATTACAGATTATCATGGAGGCGATATGACAGGGAGCGTCTACGTGCATGTCATCGTAACACCTCAACGTGACATTATAGTGAGAAATTCGCAAAAAGACTGTGCCGAAGGCGAATATTCTTTAAAGGACACCCGACTGTATTATGCCTTGATGAAAGACAATGATTTTCTCATCAAACTGGGACAAATCAACCCGTTCAGCCACAATGCCAGCAACATGAACACCTTACAATGTGAATATATCGATGGACAAATGATACAGGCCGGTGTTCCTTGCCACAGCGAAGGCTCACCTATCTTCATCAATTGCCACTCTTACGATTTTTCAGAATTTGCAAAAATTGTATTCCTGACAGAGAAAAGCTATACCGATTTACACAAGCAGTTTTATGGATTTTAACTAATAACAAACTATTATGAACAGACTATTTATGGCTGCCTTGGCTTCTATATGCCTTGCAGCTTGTGGAAACAACACTTCCACATCTTACGGAAACAATGCCTCAAAAGACGGGCTGAGCGGTAATGTACATAAAGTGCAGACTCTTATCTACAATGCTAAAATGCAGGGAGACAAAATAGTGAAAGACGGGAAACCGGACCCTTACCGAGAAACAGAACTTTTCCCCGACGAAGATACCCGAATCTATAATCAAAACGGAGAACTTGACTCTGTAATCAGTGTCATCGATGCTACCAAATATCTTACAACCTATACTTACCAGAATGGACAAGTAAGCACTGAAAAGGTTTTTCAGAACGGCAAAATCTATCAAGAAAACATCTATGAGTATCAAGGAGGCAAACAAATCAAAATGATTCAAAATCTATATATCAACGGCACTAAATCCACCAGCGAATATCCCGTAGATGAATCAAAATTTGAATATGTAAACGGAAAATGCATTGAACATGGTGAAACCCCAAAAGACTATACTGTCAAAGATGAAAACGGACGCATCATCAAGGTTTCTTCATATAGTGAGATGGACAGTTATCTGGCTGTAACAGAATACCAATATAACTCTAAAGGATGGCTGGAATCTTGCTCATTGCTCGAAAGCGGAAAAGCTGTTTACCAATATCCTCAAGTAGATGAACAAGGTAACTGGACACGTATGGTCATCACTTTCGACGGAGAACCTTATGGTATTGCTGAACGCAAGATCACTTACCGCAAATAAAATCTGATAAATACAAAGCTAACAGCAGCCCTGTTCTATTCCCGGTTTCCCGGAATGAACAGGGCTGTTTCATCTTAACCGACTACAGTTGGTTTATCCATACAGCAATATCTTTCAGCACTTCGGCCGATAGAGTTTCCTCTATTTCATAATATTCAAAGCCTCCTCCAGTATTACAATGCTGAAACAAATGATTCAATCCGGGATATTCTTTAACCAAGTTCTTAGAATGACCATTCTTCAACAAACTCCTGATAGCAGACAGGTTGCTCTTTGCCGATACCTGCACATCTTTACTACCATTCAATGCCATCACAGGAATTTTTACGGAAGCTATCACCTGTGTAGGGTCGTATTGAAAGAACCATTTCATCCACGGATTATCCATTTGTGCCCCCAGCTGTTGCTTCATCTGGTCCATATTGATACAAGCAGATTGTCCTGCACTCCTATTTATGGCATTTATCTGTTCAAGCATTAAAGAATCTCCTTTGATGCCCGTTCCTGCCATACTGACCATAAAATCGATTTCATTAGCAGCCGCCAACATAAATGCAATCAGCCCTCCTTCGCTATGACCGATAACACCTATTTTATTGAAATGATATTTATTCTTCAAATGATTGACACCGGCTCTTGCATCTTCCATAAAATCTTCCGTTGTACAATTCCTCAAATCACCTGTAGATTTTCCAACTCCTCTATCGTCATACCTTAGCGATGCAATCCCATTCCTTGCAAGATAATCTGCCAAAACGAGAAAAGGCTTATGACCATAAATTTCTTCATCCCGATTTTGTGGACCACTTCCTGAAACCAATAGCACCACAGGGCAATTTATTTTCAAACTATAATTTAAAGGGTAAGTCAAAGTTCCTACCAACCATACGTCATCTTTAGAATTATAAAAAGCAAGTTCTTTGGTTTCATAAGCAAAAGGCCCGTGAGGTTCTTGCGGACGTATGACCTTTTCCCCCACTCCAGGCTTCAAGTCTAAAGGTAAGGTTGCCCCCGATTGAGACCAAAAACCTTTGATTAAATTCTTATTCGCTATTTCACCCTTAAACGAAGCCCCCAAAGGAGTAGACTTTAATTCTATTTGAGTTTCCGTTTGCTTTACTACTTGTATCCCAAAATCTTTAAGACTTTGCATGGGTACATCCATCGTACAACTTAAAACCCCATTCTGATTGCTAAACTTAAATATAATTCCCAGCTTGTTTCCTCCTACATTCAGCTCGCCAAACCAAGGACCATTCAACCTTTGTGCATACAAGCTGAAAGATATAGAGGTTATCAAACAAAAGAGCACTACAGAAAAGCTAAAAACTCTTATTTTCATAATCCTTAAATCCGCAACACTTTTCAAAAAAAAAATAAATTAAAGTACTGAGTAATAATATATTGCCCAGTACTTTGTCATGTCAGAAGATTCACTTAACTTAGTGTTGCTAATAAAAGTTCATAAATCTTCATCTGACATGGCTAAAGTACAAATAAAATCGGAGAAAATCACCCCTTTTGGCGGAATATTTTCAATCATGGAGCAATTTGATGCTCTTTTATCCAATGTGATTGATTCAACCTTAGGAAAACGTTGCCAATCCTTCGGCTACAG
>JARIAN010000035.1 GCA_029257865.1 Phocaeicola sp. | reverse complement strand
TATAGCCATTCGATATGGTTATGGAGGCTTTCGGGAAAAGCATATCAGCTATCCTGTGAACAGTACAGACTGGCTATAAAAAGCTTTGAACTAGGCGAAATTTCAGTTTATGAGCTGACTTCCGCTCGCCAAAAACAGTATGATACTATGCAGCGGTACTACTCTGCAATAAAAGAAGCCTATACCAGCTATTTTCGTCTGAGAAGTATGGCTTTGTATGATTTTAAGGAAAATCAAAGCCTTGAAGAAATGTATCTTAAACAATAAATCTATGAATATTAATGAAAATATATTAAGAAGGCTTGCAGATTACGTGATGTTAAATGCGTGTTCTGTAAGTTCCAGTGGCTTATATTCAGGTAAGTCGGGAATGGCTTTATCTCTTTTTGAAACCGCTGTATTTCTGCATGATGAATATATAGAAGAACAGGCTTTTCAAACTTTTCAGGAGGCACTGCTTACAAGAACAAAGGATATAAGTTTTGAAAATGGCTTGTGCGGCATTGGGTATGTATTGATATATCTTATACGTAATGCTATGCTGGAGGCAGACTTGAAAGAGTTGTTTGGAGGTAATCTGCAAATCATATACGATACGCTAGAAAAAGAAACAAACTCTTCTAAACCTATTAACGGTAAGAGTATGAAAGTGATGTATTTTCTTCGCTCTCATTATCAGTACAATGGAGATAAAAGGGCTTTGAAAAAGTGGAATGAACTACTTGATTTGTATGGAAAATCATTGATAAATACGCTGAACTTATTCAAATCTGCGACTGGAAAAATAAAATATGATTTTCTTTTTTCTCTTGAAGTATATTTGGAATTGCTGCGTAGAAGTGAAGTGCCTTCTGTAGCCGAAGAACTGATAGATACGTATCTTGTGCAGTATGAAAAAGGAGTTTGGACTAGCAGGTATAATATAGGATATGCACTGTATAAAATAGCATCGGAGTCAGGTCAAGAGAAGTGGAAGAGAAGTTCTATGTATCAGATTGATATAGCGTTACGTGAGGTCAATCCGCATAGAATGTCTCTTATGAGTATGACAGACTTTCTCTTTCGTTTTTATCCTGATGAAGAAGCTGGTGTAATATATAGGAATGTGGCAGACTATTTGTTTGATGTGAATGAACCGGATTGGTCTTCCAGGTTATCCGCAAGTATCTCTACTTCTCATGCAAAGGCTGGTTATCAGGCTGGTATTTCAAGGTTGTTGTTAGGTGCAGTCAATGAACTTACGGGACATATCAGAAATGAGGAATTGTTTCCGTTATAAACTAAGTACGTAGTATGAAAAATATCAATCTTTTTTTGGCAGATATAAATGTATCTGGACATACATCTGGTGTAGATCGGTATATGTCTGTTCTTGCAGAAAATTTGAAGCGGTATCCTTTTGTCAATGTGTGTAGGATACATTTCCGCTATGATTCACGAATGATTTTATGGTATGAATCGGAAGAAAAGGGATATAAAGAGGTTTTTATTCCTATGCCTCAGACACCGGATGAGATGATTACTGAAAAATTTTGGACGGAACGGTATAATGTTCAGGCTTATAATATACTGGCTCCCTTTTTTCGTGATAAGGAAAATATCATACTTCATTTGCATACGCTTAATTTGATGAATTTTGCACTGCTTGTGAAAACACACCATAAAGCTTGTAAAATTGTAACCCATCTCCACTGTATCCCTTGGAAATCATTTTTCAATAGTGATATACGTCGTTTTAACAAAATGTACAGACAGTTTTATATAGACAAGGAAAATCCCGCATATAAGGATTAGGTCTCCAATCATTGTGAGGCTTTATCTTATTCGGAGGCCGACCATATAGTTTGTGTCACTTATTGTGCAAAGAATTTTCTTCAGGATGCGTTTAAGGTACGTGCTGAAAAGATTTCTGTGATATAT
>JARIAN010000141.1 GCA_029257865.1 Phocaeicola sp. | reverse complement strand
TGATTTGTTCGGATTTTATTTGTACTTTAACCATGTCTGATGAAGATTTATGAACTTTTATTAGCAACACTAAGTTAAGTGAATCTTTTGACATGGCAAGGCACTGGGTAATATACTATCACTCAGTACTTTAATTTATTTTTTTTTGAAATGTGTTGCACAAACAGCATTATGGGGTTCTGCTGCTGGACCAGCAGGAGCAGTAATGGGAGCTGTTTTTGGATTATAGTTTAGTATGAGTAATTATTGTAGATGTCCTTATTGTGGTAAAACATTGACTTTGCGTCAATGTTTGTGTTATCTAAATAAGGGGAAGGAACATTCTGTACTTTGTGCTAATTGTGGACGCAGTATTCATCCGAAAAAAAATCCTTATTCATCCTCAAAAAGTATGTATTTTGGAATACTTTCTGCTTGGCTTCCTGCGTCTATTAGTATTTATATTTTCCATACAGATTTTGTTACAGCATGTTTGATTGCTGCTCCTTTTATTATTATTACTTGTTTGTTAAGCGTATTCATTTGGTATAGAAATTTATTTTTTGAATAGGATAATTGCCATATTTAAACAATTTTTTGCCTATGAATTGTTCGTTACTATTTATTATTTCGCTTTCGTATATTATTGGACTTATCTTAGGGATTATTTTGTGCGACATGATTCCATTTAGGTATGGGGTATGCCATTGAATATGTTGTATGCAAGTGGATAGCCATTCTCACATACAAGAAGTCCTAAAATGATCTGAGTCTCGGCTGTTTTTCCATCTTTGGAGAATCCGGGAGTTCGAAGTTCATCTTCCCGAAAGCTTTCAAAGTATAGTGAGGTGACATCATAGAAAAGCATCTCAACATGACCACCGAGCACAGAGAAGGTATGTTCAACACTTACGCGTTGTACAGCGTCTTTCTGCGTATTGTAAAGTTTGTTAAGATAACGGTATATCTTGTTCAAATCTACATCTTCGTCAAAATGACTTTTAAGATAGTCTACAGTCGCCATCTTGCTCATGGTCTGGCATAGTCTGGACACTACAAGATGACGCAGGATTTCATTACTGACACGGTTGAAGCCTATGGAATCATAAAACTTGTCAAGAACAAGTTTTGCTCCGTTCAACAATATTGATTCCACATTACCAAGCATCGTTTCGGCAGCACGAAGCTCTTCATCTTTACACTTCGGACCATCAAAGTCAAGTTCTTGAACACCAAGATAAGAGTCTATCTAGGCTTTGCCTTGGACACACAGCTTTTCAATCTCCTCATCTGAACTTGCAATGCCAACGGTATGTAGCTCCTTGAACTTTCCACCGTGCTTGTCGACTACTACAACACTCGTTGTCCCCGACCTGTTCTTTTTCTTACGAACAAACATGCCTTTAATATACGGTTTTTTGTACTTGCGTCACCCTAAATCACCCTTTCTGTTGGCTAAGTTGCTGATTTTCAATAGATGTATTTTTTAGAAAGTAAAAAGTGACGAAGTCAGGACACATCAGAACCGCAAACACGGAACTGGCAAGGGAGAGAGACACACACCGCATGGCAATCAGGAACGGAGAAGTCCGGATGAAAGCCATTACCGAAATGTTCCCGAGCATGGAAAACACAAAGGAGAATATCGAGGAACTCCAGTCAATGGGAATAGAGAACAGCGATATCCGGCAACTACTTACCGGAAAGGAAATAACATACACCGGAAATCTGTACGATAGGGAAAGAAGAAAATCCTATCCGGTCAAGAACGTAAAGATAGACATAGCCAAAAGCCGGAACGGAGTAACCACCATTTGGATGAACGATACACACTTCAGGACTTTCTTCAGGGAACTATGGAGCAAACTCCAAAAGGTACTGGGACTTGATACTGGCAAAGGACTACATTTATAATAAAATAAAGAAGGAAGTAGTGGAACACCCCTCTACTTCCTTCTTCTAATTCTATAATATATTTATCTAATCACTGCTTTAAAGCTTCCCAAGCTGCAGTTCCTCCATTAGAATCCATTGTACCAAAATACAATGTTGCACATACGTCTGAACCTGAATAAGCAATGCCTACATCCAATGTAACATTAGAAAAAATAGAAGCCATTCCAGATTTCGTATTCCATGCACCTGATACTTCTGTTTTACAAGTACATAAAGTTGCTATAGATGCAGCAGGTCTACAAAGAAAACGAACTGCATATACTTCATAAGCGGGATAAAAAGCATCTTTCCCAAAATCATTACCATTTGTGGTTATAGTTCCACTTGTTGAATTCGGGCCATAAACCTCCGCTTTAGAATCATTCATGACCCTATCTAATAAAAAACCAGAATCCAATTTTTCCCTATAATCTTTATATTGTTGTTTTAAATCCATCAACTCAATATCAGGATTATCAACTAAAGCCTTATTCAAGTTATCTATTTCAGAAACAACCCTATCATAATTAGCCTTATCTACACCCAAATCAAGAGCTTTTTCTTCGGATATATCCACAGAGTATTTTCTGTTTACCTTATCCAACGTTACATACTGCGACATAATGATGGAAGCACGTCTCATGTTTTTAACTTCATCATTCATTTTCATGTAATCAGTAATATTCAAATTCAATTCAGCTGCATCTTGAATATCACTCTTAGTTGCACGAGAATCAATAGTTTCTTGTGTTCCTTCATTCACAACTTGTTCGTTTTGTTGACAAGAAAATAAGCACAAAACAACGCCTAATAAATAAAACACCTTCTTCATAACTTTTAGTTTTAAATTAACAACCATAAAATTATGAAAAATATCAATTAGTTGTTCTAAAAATCTGATATTAAACTATTCAGGAGGACTTTTTTCTTTTTCAAGGTAGATATCCTAAAGATTTTCGTCCTTGCTCGTTACCTCATAACGGCACAATGCTTCCCCGGTTTCCATATTGAACCAGTTCGCAACACGGTCTTTTGCCGACATATACCAAGTATAAACACCGTCCTCCACGTTTAAACCTTTCACATTCAATTCCAAATCCTCGTCCCGGAACTTGTTCAGCACTTCATCACCTATCATCTCACGGAACTTTCCGAAACTGCTCATACGCTGCATACCGTGCATGGCAGTATATATCATATCCAAAGCCTTGTAGTTGATTTCAACCTTCTCTATCTCAAGTATTCCTCAAAGGCTTCTGTTTCTGTAACATGGGATAAGATTGAAAAGATTTATAATGCTAAACTGAATAATCGTCATGGCGGCGCAGGTAATAAACCTGTGCGCATCATCATCGGTGCCCTTCTTATCAAACATAAAATGGGATTGTCTGATGAGGAAACAGAACAGCAAACAAAGGAATACCAGCAGCTGATGGCAAAAAATGTTGGTGAGAGAAACGAAGTGGAAGTAACGTTCGGTACTGCCAAACGAATATACAGAGCTAATAATATCAGAGCAAAGCTGCCTGATACAGGAGCTTCGTGGACTGCGTGTTGTTACTTTGCGAAAAACGTAAAGAAGTTCCTAAGAGAACTTCTTTATGCACTAATTTTAATGATAAGAAAAATGGAAATATCCGTTCTGAATAATGAAAATTATTACGGAATCGGATATCCTCATTATAAATATGCTCTTTCGACAAGAGTATAATATTTTAAGAAAACTATTTTTCAGTGAACCCTACTTACCGGAAAGGAAATAAACTACACCGGAAACCTTTACGATAGGGAAAGAAGAAAATCCTATCCGGTCAAGAACGTAAAGATAGACATCGCCAAAAGCCAAAATGGAATCACCACAATTTGGATGAACGATACACACTTCAAAACCTTCTTTCGGGAGCTTTGGAATAAACTACAAAAAGTTCTAGGAATAAAACAAGGGCTTCATTTATAAAAAATAGTGAAGGACAATGGTTTAAAAACCACTATCCTTCACTATTTAATTTATTCTTTTATCCAAATATCCTCATTAGGATTACTTGCCTGCTGATAAGGAACAACTTCTATAATAGCTCGTGTATCCGTTTGCTCCTTATAACTCAAGAAAAAGAAATTCTTACCATAACCATTTCCAAAAACAACATCACAAGGCTCTCCGTTATCCTTCCAAATACGAACTTTCGCAGAGAAATCAAAATCTAAAACTTCTTTAGATTTATCATAAGAATAAGTAACTTCATAATACTTACGTCCTATATTATTCTTAATTTCTGAACGCTTATCATCACTTTCAAATACACCTTCTGTAATTATAGGAGTAACATTCCAAAATTAATCAGGACCAAATTTCTTTATTACCTGAGTACTTAAATCAACAAGATATTTATCTCTTTGTACTTTATTCAATTTCCCTAAATCTTGTGCCATTACACCAAAATAAGAAAACATCGATATTAATA
>JARIAN010000140.1 GCA_029257865.1 Phocaeicola sp. | reverse complement strand
TGATTTGTTCGGATTTTATTTGTACTTTAACCATGTCTGATGAAGATTTATGAACTTTTATTAGCAACACTAAGTTAAGTGAATCTTTTGACATGGCAAGGCACTGGGTAATATACTATCACTCAGTGCTTTAAAATTATTTTTTGAAATGTGTTGCGGATTTAAGGATGAAGAAGAATTATTTTACTATGGCTGCTTTTCTTATGGCGGCAGCTATGATAAGCTGTACAAATACAGCAAATGTTCAGACTAAAAGTAACGCTTTCCCTGTGCCGATGATTCCATCCGGTAATGAAGAATGGGTGTATAACGAAGAACTAAGTGATGAATTCGAAGGTTCTGTACTTGATTCGGACAAGTGGTATGATAATAACCCTACATGGAAAGGACGGCAGCCATCGCTTTTCCGCAAGGAGAATGTGCGTGTGGAAGATGGAATGTTGATTCTTTCGGGTAAGCGTGAGGAGGTAAAGGATGCTCTGGAAGGTTATCATACGTTTACATCGGCCGCTGTACAGAGCAAGAAGAAAGTGCTGTATGGCTTTTTTGAAATCAAGTGTCGACCAATGAACTCAGCTTTGTCGAGTGCATTCTGGCTGTATGTACAGGATTCCATCAAACAAGAGGAAATAGATATCTTCGAAATTTGTGGACGGCACGACAAGTCTCCTTCTTATCCTAAAACTTATTTTGCCACTTCACATTATATTGTAAAAACGCATCAGTTGCAAATCAGCGATCATGTGGAGTATATGAGTGAACAACCATGGGCTGAACGTACGTTTGTGGCAGGATTGAAATGGACGCGTGATGAACTGATATGGTATGTTGACGGTAAGGAAATTCGACGTCGCAAGAATGACTTCTGGCATTCACCTGAAACCATCAATTTCGACAGTGAAGCTTTTCCGTCCTGGTGGGGGCTGCCTTCGGATGCAGATAATGGAGGTGAGTTCCAGATTGAATACTTCAGATACTGGAGCCAGACTGATGCCAATACTACTATTTATGTTAATGATATGAAGATAAAATCATGAAAAAAATTTTTTTAGTATGTCTTGCTTTTCTTGCAAGCACAGCAGGTTCCTGGGCAGAACGTATCAAGGTGGCCTGTGTTGGGAATAGTATTACTTATGGTGCAGGAATTGCAAATAGAGAGAAAAACAGTTATCCGTCGCAGTTGCAGTATTATTTAGGCGATGGATATGAAGTGAAAAATTTCGGTTCGAATGGTGCTACAGCACTTGTGTCGGGCGACTATCCTTATGTGAAAACATCCGTTTATAAAGAATCGAAAGCATTCCAGCCGGACATTGTCCTCATAAAACTTGGAACAAATGATACGAAACCTCACAACTGGAATAAAGAACAGTTCGTTATTGATTATCAGTCGCTTATTGATACGTACCGTTCTCTTGAATCGCATCCGCGTATCATCCTTCTCACTCCGGTACGTTGTTTCCTGACAGAGAAAAACACCATCAGTCCAGAGATTATAGAGCAGCAAGTAAGGCCGCTTGTCGAACATTTGGCATGGAAGAACAAACTGGAAATAATTAATTTGTTCAATCTGTTTGGAAATCAGTGGAAACAGCCTATAATGCCCGACCGCTTGCATCCTTCTTCGCTGGGGGCTGGTGATATGGCAAAGAAAATAGGCAGGTATATCTTGAATGAAGCCAAGGCTACTCACTCAGGCTTTATTCCTGAAGGTGCTGTCCAGTTCAATTTTCATGGCTATCAGGGATACGATTTTGAGTTGAATGGTGTTGCATGTAAAATAGTCAAACCGGCAAAGGCTGCCGAAGGGAATCCGTGGATCTGGCGTGCGCGCTTTTGGGGACACGAACCTCAGACAGACATTGATTTGCTTGAGCATGGATTTCATGTGGTATATTGCGAGGTGGGAGACTTGTATGGGGCGGACAAGGCTGTAAAGCGTTGGAATGATTTTTACAAGTATCTGATTAAGAACGGTTTTCAAAAAAGAGCAGTGCTTGAAGGTATGAGCCGTGGAGGTCTTATCGTATATAATTGGGCAGCACAGAATCCTAAAAAGGTGGCATGTATTTATGCAGATGCTCCGGTTATGGACATCAAGAGCTGGCCGATGGGAAAGGGGGCGTATAAAGGTTCAGAGACGGATATAAAGCGTATGTTGGCAGCTTATGGCTTTGATGATGAAGCCGAAGCCTTGAAGTGGAGAAAGAATCCGCTTAACCATGCGAGGAAGATTGCCAAGGCAGGTATTCCAGTACTCCATGTTGTTGGTGATGCCGATGTTATAGTGCCTGTTGCAGAGAATACTGATGTATTTGAAAAGGAAATGAAAGCTTTGGGAAAGCCTATAACTGTGATTCACAAACCAGGGATAGGACATCATCCACATTCGTTGAATAATCCTGAACCTATAGTACGTTTTATTCTTAAATCCACCGGACGGATGGACAACGTATGTACGTATGCCGTTCCTGGTAATGAATTCCGTTCGGCGGCTGGATGGACCAATGGTTCGGAATGGCATGCTGTGGCCGAAGATATTGAAACTGCGTTGGAAGGCAAACGACTGAAATTGCTGTTGTTGGGTAATTCCATAACTCAAGGATGGGGCGGTTCTCGGAATTTAGTGACCTACAAGCCGGGAAAAGATGCCATGGACAATGTAATGGGTGAGGGTATATGGGAGAGTGCCGGTATTTCCGGCGACCGTACTCAAAATCTTTTGTGGCGTGTTCGCTATGGTAATTATAACCGTTGCCGTCCGGAAACAGTGGTGATAGCTATCGGAATTAATAATCTGATTGGCGGAAAGGATAGTGCTGAAGATATAGCCGAAGGTATAGTGACTGTAACTGAGGAGGCTTGCCGTCAGTTCCCGGAATCTAAGATTGTTTTGTTGGGGTTGTTCCCTTCAGGGAAAGAGAAAGACAGTGCTGTACGTAAACAATGTGATTGTATACATGAGATGCTGGCAAAGCATAGTTTCGGCGGTAGTGTACAGTACGTGAATCCTACAGAATGGTTTGTTGATAGCGATGGAATAATCAAAGATGGCTTGTATGCGGGCGATTATATCCATCTTACGCCAAAGGGATATGAGTGTGTGGCTGAAAAGCTGAAAAAATTGTTGGAGAAATGATTGTTACAGAAATAAGGCATTGCTATGGTAAAAAAGTTATTTAAATTAGTAGGAATGGTTATCCTGATTTTCGTACCTTTCTACGGGATAAGTGCGCAAACTTCATGGTATAATCCGGCAACCGACTCGCTCCTCCCTATACAGGGACGCTATTGGAATAAAGAAATAGGCAGTGCTTATCAGCGGTTACCGCAACGCGCAAAAGAAACTGTGAGATTGCCTTTGTGGAATTTGTCACTACAGACGGCCGGACTTTATGTAAAGTTTTATACTGACGCTCCTTCTGTAGAGGTGAAATATACGGTGACCGGTGGGCTTTCTATGCCTCACATGCCTTCTACGGGAGTAAGTGGGGTGGATCTTTATACTACAGACAGTGAAGGACGGCAGTTTTGGTGTCAGGGTAACTATCAGTTCGGTGATACGGTGCGTTATCATTACACGAATCTGACTTATCGTAATAATCATGGCAAGGGTAGTGAATTTACGCTTTTCCTGCCTTTGTATAATGGTGTCAAGTCGTTGCAGATTGGTGTACTTCAGGGAAGCCGCTTTGAGTTTCTACGCCCTTCGTCCGAAAAGCCTGTAGTGGTATATGGTACTTCTATTGCGCAGGGAGCCTGTGCCTCTCGTCCAGGAATGGCATGGACCAATATCCTGCAGCGACGACTGGATATGCCTATCATTAACTTGGGATTTTCAGGCAACGGAAAGTTGGATGAAACTTTCTTTGAACTATTGTCTGAAATAGATGCGGCTCTGTTCGTCATAGACTGTATGCCTAATATGGCAGGAGACCAAACAGCTTTCATTGCTCCTCGTATGAAGAAAGGACTTAGGCTGTTGCGCACTAAAAGTAAAGCTCCGATATTGTTGGTAGAGCATGACGGATATATGGGACATTTCACGAATGATAAACGTGGAAATGACTTTAAACGGACTAACGTAGAACTTCGTAAAGTTTATGAGGAAATGAAGGAAGAAACAGGAAACTTGCATTACCTTACCTTTGAAGAACTGGGGCTGTCTATGGATAGTCAAGTAGATGGTGTACATGCTAGCGACTTAGGTATGCAGCAGTATGCAGATGCCTATTATCCGAGAATATCGTCGTTGTTATTTCCCGAACTGGCTTCGTTGAAATTCAAGCCGTGCCGTCAACATCGCGATTCGTTTACCTACAATTGGGCCAAACGACATGAGGATGTTTTGACGCATAATGCTGCTCATCAGCCCGAAATAGTGATGATAGGTAATTCGATTACGCATTTTTGGGGAGGAGAACCTTATGAAAAGCGTCGTGAGGCTGATGATGTATGGCAGAAAATGTTCAAGAAACGGCGCGCTGTAAACTTAGGATATGGATGGGACCGAATTGAGAATATTGAATGGCGTATATTACATGGAGAGTTGGATGGTTTTGATGCTCGACAAGTATTCATGATGATAGGAACAAACAACCTTGACTTTAATACGGATGAAGAAATTGTTGACGGCATAAGAGAAGTAGTGTCAATAGTAAAGAAGAAACAACCCAAAGCTAA
Organism: Phocaeicola sp.; assembly: GCA_029257865.1. GTDB lineage: Bacteria > Bacteroidota > Bacteroidia > Bacteroidales > Bacteroidaceae > Phocaeicola. The sequence continues at coordinate 1,029 of JARIAN010000140.1, read as the reverse complement.
ACTGTATGTGGTGAAGATTTTGCCTCGACGCGGCCGTGAAGTCAGACTGGTTAGATTGAATTCATTGTTGGAAAAATCTTTTGTTGGCGATACTGTAGTCAAAGTACTGGATGTTTCTGCTCCGCTACTTGACAAAAACGGTAAGGTTAACGAAAAGTTATTTATAGATGGTCTTCATCCTAACCATAAAGGATATGAATTGCTAGCTAAACAGTTAAAGGATTATATTGAGTAAAGACTATATAACAAGCCCCACCTAAAGATTGAAAAAACTGATAGAATGGTGGGGGTTGTTGTATAGTAACAGTCGATTGCCGTATTTTCAAGTTAAAATACTGAGTCCACTACAAAAAGTGTTTTTTGACAGAAATTAACGTCCTACAGATACTTCTGAGAGGGGATGAAATTGGGAAAATGTACTTTTTAAAGAGGACTCAAATACTGATTTTTCTTTGTTGAAAAAATGGAAGAATGTATTTTTGAGAAATTTATTTAAATTAAATTATTGAAAAGCAATATATCCTAATTTCCGCAAATTATCTCGACTCTCGTGTTGTAAATGGATATTTTGTAAAATAACTCGAATTTCAACGATTCATATATAACATGAGTTAAGCATATCTTCCCCTTACCCCACAAAGCGACTTGAGGTAATACGCCATACAACCCATAAGAGAAAGGAATCAGTCACTTGCATTGAAGACTTTTGCATAAGCCGGGTTAACGGTATAGATGTTCAGTCTGTACTCTCTGGATGTTTTAATCCATTTGGTCGGGACGGAAATGAATTTGAATACGAAAGTCCTGATACGACTTGTTGTAGATAGTTCGAATTCCTTTACGTTCATTCTTTTGATAATCGGTTTGTAGAAGTTTCTTATAAACGCAGTCATCAGCAGGTAGACCGTGTTTTCCTAATGTTGAATCTATTACTTTGGATAAAAGAGCATCAAATTGCTCCATAATGGAAAAGATCCCGCCAAAAGGTGTGATTTGTTCGGATTTTATTTGTACTTTAACCATGTCTGA
>JARIAN010000128.1 GCA_029257865.1 Phocaeicola sp. | reverse complement strand
AGGTTCCACCTCTTCCCATTCCGAACAGAGAAGTTAAGCTTCGTCACGCCGATGGTACTGCAGACTGTGGGAGAGTAGGTAGTCGCCGTTTTATTGAGCCCCGAGCGGAAACGCTTCGGGGCTTTTTTTATGCTTATGCGTGACATGTCTTGTTCTTGCACCTTCGGTGGCGCGGAGATGGGCATCCGGATTTTCAATCTTACTGGTATCATGTTCATCTGTATTCATTTTCTATTATTGGGAGCAGATATGGTATAGACTAGATAGTTTATCTATTAATAAGAATATGAATCAATATTGCTTGGTTTATGAAAAAGATAGGTGAATTTTACCGCATTGAAGCTGAATGTATTAAAAATTATAGTCTTGACAAATTTGTTTCAAGTGATGTTTTTAAAGGTATCAAGAAATCAATGTTGAAAATGAATAACTCGGACTCATAATTTTTTTGTTAAGAGATTAGAGGCGTTGAGTGCTTACTTGTAATGTTCTAGTAGCAAGGTAAGATCAGAATGTTATTAAAATACAGATTTTATTTATTATTAATTAAATAACTGCGAGGAAATTAGTATTTTTGCAGGAGTTTTAATAAATATCGATCTATGCGTAAGAATATACCCCTACTAGTAAATGTTTTAGCAGGAGTTTTAGTTAGTATTCCAATGTTTATGACGGCTGGTAATGTAAGTGATTATAATGCCGCGCCTGCAGCTAAACTATTTTCTTTGAAAAAGAAGAAATCAAAGTCAGCACAAGAAGAAGTTAAGAAAAATCCATTTGAGCAGATTGCTTCATCTGAGAATTTGGTATCAAGTGGGATGTTTGATGTTTATTCTAAGGATGACAAGTTTTATTTTAAGATTCCGGCATCATTATTTCAGCGAGACATGTTGGTTGTTAATAAACTTCAGCAAGTGCCTCTTGAATTGAATGACGCAGGAGTGAACCGTGGTACCAATTACGAAACTCAAATGGTACGATTTGAGTGGGATAAGCAGGCTAAGAAGATTATGTTGAGACAGAATCGTCCGCTGCCAGAGTCTCCAGAGGGAGATGCCATTACCCGTTCTGTGCAAGATAACTATATATCTCCTTTGATTCATAGTTTCAAGGTAGAGTCTTGCAATGCCGATTCTACCTCAGTATTGATAGAAGTAAATGGTATTTATGATGGTTCAAGCACTAGTGTTAACAATGTTTTTGATAATATTAATCTAGGAACTTCCGTTGTAAAAGATTTATCGAAGATTCTTTCCATCAAATCTTACAAAGACAATATAGTGGCAACATCAGAATTGACCACAAAAGTTCGAGAAGGAATGTCGACTGTTAATGTTACAGTGGTAGTGAGTTCCTCTTTGGTATTACTTCCAGAGAAACCGATGATGGGGCGTTTGGATAATCAGAAAGTAGGTTATTTCACACAAGACAAGTTCTACTTCAGCGATTCACAGCAGAAGGCAGAAGAAAAGAAATACATCACCCGTTGGAGAATGGAGCCACGTCCGGAAGACCGTGAAGCCTATTTGCGCGGTGAATTGGTGGAACCTCAGAAACCAATTGTTTTTTATATTGAAAATTCCACTCCTTATCGTTGGAGGAAATATATCAAGCAAGGTATCGAAGACTGGCAGGTAGCTTTTGAACGTGCCGGATTTAAGAATGCGATTATTGCACGTGAATTGCCTGATAGCATTGCTGAGAATGCGGACGACATCAACTATTCAGTGCTCAGCTATGCCGCTTCATGGAAATCCAATGCGATGGGGCCTTCTATTCTTGACCCTCGTTCAGGAGAGATACTAGAAGCCGACATTATGTGGTGGCACAATGTGATTTCAATGGTGCAAGAGTGGATTACCGTACAGACCGGTGCTACCGACCCTAGAGCCAGAGGGATAAAACTTCCAGACGATATGATGGGAGATGCCATTCGATTTGTTGCTTGTCATGAAGTAGGCCATTCGTTAGGTTTGCGCCACAACATGATGGGATCATGGGCTTTCCCTACAGATTCATTGCGCAGCAAGGCTTTCACAGACCAGATGAACTCTACTGCATCGTCCATTATGGACTATGCACGCTATAATTATGTTGCCCAGCCGGAAGATGGAGTGACTGCCGTTTCTCCACATATCGGTCTGTATGATATTTTTGCCATTGAATATGGTTATCGTTGGTATGGATTACCTTCTCCAGAAGCTGAAAAGGAAGTGCTTTATGATTTGTTGAGCCGTCATGACGGAAATATGTATAAATACAGTGAAGCTCAAGACCCACGTGCCGCAGTAGATCCTAGAGCGCAAAATGAAGACCTAGGAGACGACCCTGTTCGTTCGTCTGAATTAGGAATTGCCAATTTGAAGCGCGTAGTTCCTGAAATCATCAAATGGACGACTACCGGAGAAAAGGGGCAGACTTATGCCGAGGCATCTCGTCTGTATTATGCCGTGATTATGCAATGGAATAACTATCTGTATCATGTAATGGCTAATATTGGAGGACTCTATATTGAGAACACTACAGTAGGTGATGGCGTAAAGACCTACACTTTCGTAGAAAAAGAAAAGCAAGCTGCTTCGCTTGATTTTTTGCTTAATGAAGTACTTTGCTATCCTAAGTGGCTCTTTGATACGGAGATTTCTGATTATACCTTCCTTCTTCGCAAGAATCCGAATGGAATAGTAGAATACTCACCGAGTCAGATCTTGAAGAATACCCAAGGATATATCTTCTGGGATTTGCTGGCCAACGAACGTTTGATGCGTATGTTAGAAAATGAGATGAAGAATGGCAAGAAAGCCTTTACTGTGGTGGAGATGATGGACAAGATGCATCAGTCTATTTTTGCCACAACCATCAAGGGAGGTGTTCCGGATGTAATGGAGCGTAATCTTCAGAAAGGATTCTTGGATGCCTTGATTACTGCCGCTGCCGAATACGAGGGAGTGAAAGTCAACAAGCATCTGGCTGCTTCATCTAATCCATACTTGTTCCACAGTACACCATGGTGCAGTCACGATGAGTTTACATTGGAACGGGCAGAAAAGATGGGTGCCAAGCGTGAATTGAGTTTTTATGGAGGACAGGTCAATCGTATTTCCGATGCTATCTCTGTGAAGCGTGGAGAGTTGCTGCGTATCAAGAAGCTGATTGAAACTAGACGGAACACTTCCGATACCGCTGCACGTTATCATTATGATGATATGATACTTCGTATTAATACAGCTTTGGGGCTGAAAAACTAATTTTATTTTCGGACCTTTTTCCTTGTGGAGCCATCGCTAGATAACTCTACAAGGGAAAAGGATACTGAAGGCAAATTATACACTATCATTTGAATCCAACATTTTTTTTAATGAGAAAATCGTTTATATTGACTTTTTTGCTTGCAGTACAAGTGTGTACTTTGTGGGCAGCTGACAAGGTGATTACAGGTAATGTAATTGCAGTGGAAGACAAGCAACCTTTGATAGGAGTTTCTGTGTATGTTTCTGCCGATGACTTGAAAAAGGCTGGAAGCAGTGCCGCTTCATTGGGAGTAGTGACAGATATCGACGGAAATTTTTCTATTTCGGTGCCTTCCGAAGTAAAGAGACTATGGTGTAGCTATGTGGGCTATACTACCTACCAGATTGATTTGAAGAACGGAAAGAACAACTATCAGATTGTGATGGAACCTTCGTCTACCATGTTGGGAGATGTAGTGGTGACAGGTTATCAGACTATTGAACGTAGAAAACTGACTGCTGCCATTTCCAAGATTGATTTTTCGGAAGAACGTCTTGGAACGGTTAAAAGTGTAGACCAGGCTCTTTCTGGACAGATAGCCGGACTTTCGGCTATTTCTACCTCGGGAGCACCCGGTGCGCCTGTAAAAATACGTATCCGTGGTACTTCTTCCTTGAATGGTACGCAAGACCCGTTGTGGGTGTTGGATGGGATTCCTTTGGAAGGTACGGATGTGCCTAGCTTGGAGTCGCTCAAGAGTATTGACGATGTGGAGCAGTCGTCAATTGCCGGACTGAACCCTGCCGATATTGCCGACATTACCGTGTTGAAGGATGCTGCTGCTACTGCCATCTATGGAGCACGTGCTGCCAACGGGGTCATTGTCATCACTACCAAGAGCGGTAAGGTGGGAAAAACCAAGGTAAACTTCAGCACTCGTCTTACTTGGACTCCACAGACTGATATTGACCGTCTGAACCTGTTGAACTCATCAGAAAAAGTAGACCTTGAGTTGCAGCTTATGCGGAATAACTATGGGATGAATGAAACCAAGGGAGAAATCTACCGCATCTTGAACCGTTATAATGCCATCGATGCCTTTAAGAAGGACGGATGGAATGCCCTTTCTGCCGAGGCACAGAATGAAATCAATGCCTTGCGTATGATTAATACCGACTGGAACGATATCCTTTTGCAGGATGCCTTTAATCAGGAATACAATCTGAGCTTGTCGGGAGGTAACGAAAAGGCCACTTACTATACTTCATTGGGATATTCCAAGGAGCAAGGAAACATTCCTAGTGTTTCTTCAGAGCGTTTGAATATGGTTGCAAAGACCAACTATAAAGTCAACCATATGTTGAAGTTCGGCGCTTCTGTCTTTTTGAATCGCAGAAAGAACACTTCTTATTTGGCTACAGATGGATTTACCAATCCGATGTTTTATGCCCGTATAGCCAATCCTTATCTCACTCCGTATGATGCTAACGGAAACTATGTGTACGACAGCGACATCGAAAACGGAAATTCGGAGTTGCTTTTCAATGCCTTTGAGGAACGTAAGAACACCTCTAATGAAACTACGGTAAATTCTCTTTCTTCCATCTTTGATGTAGAATTGCGTTTCGATGACCGTTTCAAAATCACCTCTCAGGTGGGACTGCAGTTGGACAAGAGCTCACGTGAGCAGGTAGCCGGTCAGGAAACTTTTGCAATGCGCCGTGAGCATCAGAACCATCGCCATCAGGAAGTGTCTTTCTTGCCGGCAAAGGGAGGTTATCATAAGGCATACGAAAATTCGGACACTCAGGTCACTTGGAAGACTATGGGTACTTACCGCGACACTTATTCAGACATCCATGAATTTGAAATAATGGTTGGTTCGGAATTGCGCCGTACTTGGGCTACTACCCTGTATTCTGTGGGATATGGTTACGACCCTCGTACTATGACCAACAAGCCGGTGGTGTTTCCCGATGACTCGAAGGCTTTTCCACTTCATAGCAAGACCAATATCGAGAACGCCTACGTATCAGGATTCTCCACCTTGTCGTATTCGTTGATGAACCGGTACACTTTAGGGGGAAGCATCCGTTTTGATGGTTCCGACCTCTTCGGTGTAGACAAGAAATACCGTTATCTGCCTCTGTATTCTGTCAGTGCATTGTGGAGAGTCTCGGAAGAGCCGTTTACGGAAAATGCAAAATGGCTGGACAATTGGGTGTTTCGTGCTTCTTATGGTTTGCAGGGAAATATCGACAAGAATACCTCTCCATTCCTTTTGGGGCAGTACCAGTCAAACTCCAAGCCTATTCTTCCGGGAAATACCGAAGATATGATTGTGGTCAATTCTGCTCCTAATGACAAATTGCGTTGGGAAAAGACTCATTCCATTAATGCCGGAATGGACTTCTCTGTTTTGAACCAAGCTATCAGTCTGAGTGTGGACTATTATTATCGTAAAGGAGTTGACCTTATCGGTATGCAGATGCTTCCGCTGGAAACGGGATTTGCTTCTACCAGCATCAATTGGGCAAGTATGACCAACAAAGGTATTGAAGTAGGGCTTTCTACACGTAATATTCATACCAAATCGTTTATGTGGACCACTTCTTTCAATTTTGCCTATAACCAGAACAAGGTCTTGAAGGAAGCTACCCGCAAGGATGCTATCTATCCTAGCCGTGAAGGGTACCCTGCCGGAGCCATCTTTGCCTTCCCTTATGCGGGAGTAGATGAGAACGGACAAATGACTTTCTATAACAAGGAAACCGGCAAGGTGGAGTCGATGAAGGAATTTTTCAAGCTGCAAGAATTTGGGTTTGGAACATACGATTTGACTTACGAGCAACTCCGCAACAAGTATGAATATATCGGTAGCTCCGATTCTCCTTATACCGGAGGATTTAGCAATACTTTTACCTATAAGGCTTGGGAATTGGGCATTAACTGTATCTTCAATGCAGGAGGATATGTGCGTGTGCAGCCTAGCTATTCGCTGACTTCGTTCGACCGTGGGCAAAACACAAACCGCGACATCTTGAATCGCTGGACAGCCGAGAATCCGCAAGGAAACATGCCGGCGCTGATAGATGGGAATGTTGATTTTGATGCTTTCTTCTTCGTAGACGGTGAAGTAAATCCTTATGTCAATTCAAGTATGTGGGTGAAGAAGCAAAACTATATGCGTATACAGAGTATCCGTTTGGGATATGAACTGCCGTTTGAGTTGATTCGTAAACTGGGAGCTAGTCAGGCCACTGTAGCCCTTGAGGGAAGAAATCTGTTTGTGTTTGGTTCCAGTTACCGCAATTACCTGGACCCGGAAACGATGGGAAACCCTTATGCACAACCTATCCCGAAATCGTTTACATTCAGTTTGAGTCTTAACTTTTAAAGAGTAAATCAATGAAGAAACTATATATCAATTTGCTATCGGCTGTAATGCTTGTCCTGCTGGCCGGATGCGACAAGTTCTTGGATATACAGCCCACCGGAAGTGTTATTCCTACTACACTGTCCGAATATCGTGCTTTGTGGCTGAATGCCTGTACTACAGTTCCTGCCAACAGAGGCCTGGCAAGTTTGGGAGCCGACGAACTGTTTGTCAGTAACAGCAGAGATAAAGACCGTTACAGCGCCATCGAGAAATGGGAAGGTTCCACTACCTCCACAACCACCGTTTCTTTCGATTGGGCAAACTATTATGAAGTCTTGTTCTTCTCTAATTTCATCATCGAACATTCCGGCGATATTGTCGAAGGAAGAAGAGATGAAATTGAGCAGCTCACAGGTGAAGCTTATCTGATGCGTGCCTATATGCACTTTGTTTTGGTCAATCTCTTTGGTCAGCCTTATACCAAAGAGGGGGCGGCAGAGAGCAAAGCTGTCCCGTTGCGTCTGGATACCGACCTAGAGAAAGTGCTTACCCGAAATACGGTAGGCGAAATCTATTCTTCAGTGCTGGAAGATATGAATCGGGCTGAAGAACTGTTGAAGGTAGAGAAGTGGAACGATGCAACCCTTTCATACCGCTTTACCAAAGGTTGTGTGCCGGCACTTCGTTCAAGGGTATATCTTTATATGGGCGATTGGAGAAATGCCCGTATAGAGGCTGAAAAAGCGTTGGCCATGAAAAGTACATTGGAGGATTTCAAGGTAGCTGGTTTCAAATTGCCGAATCATTATCAGTCGGTAGAAGCCTTGAATCCGTTGGAATATACCATTAACAATGACTATCAGAATGCAGTATCCGTATTGCCTGCTTTCTTGAAACTCTATCCGAAGGGCGACCTTCGTGTGGATGCTTATTTTGCTCCGGCAGATGAAGCAGGAAACCGCAAGTCGCAGAAAGGGGGAAGCTCTGAGTTCCGTTGTACAGTCCGTACAGGTGAATTGTATCTGACCAGTGCAGAAGCGGCGGCGCATCAGGATAATCTTTCCGAAGCACGTAAACGCTTGTTGGAGTTGATGGAAAAACGATTTACTCCAGCGGCTTATGCTCTACAGAAAGCCGCTGTGGAAAAGATGGATAAGGCTGCTTTGTTGGCTGAAATCTTGAATGAACGTGCGCGTGAATTGGCCTTTGAAGGTCACCGCTGGTTTGATTTGCGTCGTACTACACGTCCGCGTATCGAGAAAGTGCTGGAGGGAAAGACCTACATCTTGGAACAGGATGATGCCCGTTATACTTTGCAGCTTCCTAGAGAAGCTATTGCAGCCAATCCGGGACTGAACAATTGATATTGAAGGATTGGTAATCTTGGCTATCGCTGTGTAACTGCCTGTTAAAGGTTGGTTGCGCAGCGATTGCTTGTTTTATGAATTATAACTCAAATGACTGTAAGCCGTTGGCTGAATTAAATTGATTCATAATATCAGGTCTTCCTGACAGGAAAATTCATAGCAGCAATGTCATTTCGCCGGTTATCCCTGCAGATAATTGAGTTACAATCTGTAATTTATGAAACGGTGCTTGTGTTTAATAAAACAGTGTCGTGGTTTTATTAAACACTGACAGTAGCTCAACTTTCCATCAGTAAAGAATATTGTATTTCATCAAGCAGGTTGAACTATGCTTCTAATTTGTTAAATATAAGCAATATGCACAACTCTTATACATAAATATTTATCAAATTAATTCCTCCAACGGGTTGAATAAATCTTGTTCTCCTATATTCTCTTCATAGAATTTACATATATCTAAAACAGTTTCAATATCTGTTTTACTATACAAACTCAAACTCAGATTCAGACAATTTACAAATATCCTCAATCTGAGCCCAAGTTCCAGTTGTAACTTCTAGTTCGTTAGAAAACGATGTAGAATCCAACTCCTCACTGGAGTAAGCACTAAATGCCACCACAAACAATGGAATACTAAATAGAACTTTATATGCAACACTAAGTGAGGTGAATCTTCTGATATGACAAAGTGCTGTGAAATATGTTATTACTCAGAACCTTATTTTAAAATTGTATTCTATTATTATATTGAAATGAAAGAGCCGTGTGCATAAACTCTATTTTATACGTGATGATGAATCACATATAAACAATTTTACTAATTTTGCAGGACTTTTCACTTCATTGTATAATCAATTCGACTTAATGGTGAATTAAAAAATAATAGATATTTAATACCATAAGATATGTTTATATATAAAATCCTTTATTCCATCATTACGTTGATGATTGTTATGTTATTGGCAGCCTGTGACAGATATACTACATTATTGGAACAAATGGATATGGCAGAGAATCTAATGAATACCAAATCAGATTCTGCCCTAGCAATATTGGA
>JARIAN010000099.1 GCA_029257865.1 Phocaeicola sp. | reverse complement strand
CTCATCAGACAATACATACCTAAGGGAACAGACATAAGCAAGGTTACGGATGGGAAAATAAGTAAGATTAGGAGAAAAATCAATGCCAGACCAAGAGAAAAACTTAATTTTTCTACACCAACTGAAGCCTTTTTCAAAAATATTTCGTAACGTTGCACTTGCTGGTTGACTCTACAATTTCCAACAGAATTAGGAGCAAACTACCGTTTTCCCTTCTTTTTCCCGAACAATTCAGAATGGCTCCCGAGCCGAACAATCTCCACCATGTCAGACGCAACATCTATCCAAATCAGAAGAAAGTCGCTGCCGACATGGCATTCCATGCAGTCTTTGTATGTGCCAATCAATTCATGCGGTTTGTACTTGCTAGGGATTTTTTCTCCTTTCTTCAGTTTATCCAAAACATCAAACAAGGCAGTCATCAGTTGGACGTTACTGCGATACTTCTTCAAGTCCTTCTTAGCCTTCGTACTGTAATGGATTGTTTTCATTCAATTTCGTCTAACGATTTCAAGAATGTTTCAAAGCTCCCCAGGTCTAACATTCCTGCGCTCTTGCCTGAACGTGCTTCTGCTATAGCTTCCTTTGTTTCCTCGTTTGGTTCTGTGTATATCACATCCCGAAGAATACACTCTACGAAATTGTTTAGACTTCTATGCTCACGCTTGGCGGCACTTTTCAAAGCATCCAACAGGTCACTATCTAGTCTGAATGCAGTCTGTTTTTTGATTGCTACTCCCATGATTTCTATTTTTTGGAGCAAAGATAACAAATGTATAACACAACGTTATATATTATATAGAATTTAACATGAAAACAAGTATCCTACTAAAGTTTCCCACCCCTGTTATTAGCTATTGGAGTAAGGGCCAAATCCGGAAGATAGTCTAAAAATCAGTGTATGCCGACCGAATTAACACACGTCTAAAAAATGTTTAGCATAAATCGGGCATGGCATAATCGCCAGAATCGCATAGTAGATGCGCCCAAACTCTTGTGGAAAAGCCTGCCGTCTGTCGTGTAGCTACAGTTGAGAGACATGCCAGCAGGTCAATTCCAGTTTCATGTGACAATACCTCTAATAGATGTCTGACTTCTTCCAAAGTCCTGTTCCACAGGGTGAGCACCTGCAGCCTATCACGCTCGGTACGGAACAGGGTCCCCATGGTTTCGTATTCAGAAAAACGTTTGGCTAAGGACAGCCTCTGATACATCATGAAGCACAGGGTTGTGTCTGCAATCTGAGCGTTGTAACTTCTGCTCTGACATTTTCCCGTCCAAGATATCCACGGCATTCCTTGAAAATGACCTCTATCCCCCAGTGTCTTTCATAAAGTTCGAAAGCTCTGACGAAGTGCATGGCGGTGTCTGTAGTAAGCAGCACTTTCCAATTGGCATTTCGTCCATATTTGATGATGAAAATGCGTACGGACTCTTCGCCCATCTTTACATTGAGCTGAATGTATTTGCACTTGTACTTTCTGCAATAGCATGAAGCTATGCGTTCATATCTTGCAATCAGTTCATGGATGTTCTGAGGACGCTTGGACTTGTTTGTCTGATAACGCAGCTTGGGATTCACTTTTGCTAAACCAATATAGTGCACCGCACCGCCACATAACTCACAGACTGCATGAACGAACGATTCGCATGTAAACCAACTGTCTGCTAGCATGTATAGCCTTGGACCTTCTCAAACTTAAGATTTTGAACGATTTTTCCGATGCCCCATGCACGCATGACAACTAAAAGTTGTTCTTGGGCTTGTTCTTTAACAGATAATAACTTGGTCAGCTCGTTCAAATTGTTTATTTTGGCATCTGTACAGTATTCTTATTTTCCATTGTAAATCAGTTGTTTAGTATCTACTAATTTACGAATAAAATTTGAATCATTGTTACTTTCCACCCTCTTTATTAGGGGTGGGAAACTTTAGTATAATATTGTATGACAAAAAATGGCCCTTTTAAAATCGACGGCATATTTTTATCCAATCGACAGCATATTTTGGCGAGATCGACGGCATATTTTCACCAAAATGTCAGCATAATCTGACAAAAATATATCGACGATCCGTATAAAACGTCCCGTTGATTTTTCACCGATGGTTTTATCAGCCGTTTTTTGAATCAGTATGCCTAATTATCGCTATATTTGCCAAAGAAATTATCAGTGTAATTATGGCTATCAACTCACGTCAAGTTCAAACTCAAGCTCAGCAGCAAACGCAGACACTTTCGCCACAACAAATCATGGCGGTGAAACTGCTGGAACTGCCTACCATGGAATTAGAAGAAAGAATCCACTCTGAACTGCTGGACAACCCGGCTCTGGAGGAGGGAAAAGAGATTCAAGACAATGCAGACAATGAAGACATGGACTTCAATACGGACCAAGACGGAGAACCAAATACCGACTTCGGAGTGGATCTGTCACTGGGAGACTACCGTACGGAAGATGACATCCCTGACTATAAACTGCAAGAAAACAACCGCTCACGCAACGATTTTCCTGAAGAAATACCTTTTTCTGACAGCGTATCATTCTACGAAACGCTGAAAGAACAACTGGATATGCAGGACCTTACCCCCGAAGAAACTCTGCTGGGAGAATATATCATCGGCTCACTGGATGATGACGGACTGCTGAGAAAATCTACCGAATCGCTCATGGACGAACTGGCCATCTACCAGGGAATAAGCACTACGGAAGAGGAACTGGAACGCGTCATCGCCGTTATACAGGAATTTGACCCGGCCGGCATTGGAGCCAGAAACTTGCAAGAATGTCTGCTCCTGCAAATCAAAAGAAAAGATAATTCACCGCTGAAACAGACTGAATATGATATCATCGACAAGTGCTGCGAAGATTTCACCCGAAAAAACAAGGAGAAAATCTTGCAGAAACTCAATATTACTGAAGAAGAGTATCAGGCTGCGGCTGCGGAGCTCATCAAGCTTAACCCTCGCCCGGGAAGCTCTATGGGGGAAACGATAGGCAAAAATATGCAGCAGATTATTCCTGACTTTCTGGTGGATACGGACGACGACGGCGAGGTGACTTTCGTTCTCAACAACCAGCACGTACCGGAACTGAGGCTGAGCAGAGAATTTACTGATATGCTGGATGAACATACGCGTAACCGTGCCAACCAAAGCAGGGAATCGAAAGAGGCCATGATGTTCCTCAAGCAGAAGGTGGATGCTGCACAAGGGTTCATCAATGCCGTGAAACAACGGCAACAGACACTGACCAATACGATGCAGGCTATCATCGACCTGCAGCTGCCTTTCTTCCAACAAGGCGACGAATCGCTGCTCCGACCGATGATTCTAAAGGATGTGGCGGAAAAAGCACATCTGGATATCTCTACTATCTCCAGAGTAAGCAACAGTAAATATGCACAGACCAATTTCGGGATTTTCCCGCTGAAGTTCTTCTTCAGCGACGGATATACTACTCAAAGCGGAGAAGAATTGTCGGTAAGAGAAATCAAACGGATTCTGAAAGAGTGTGTAGACCAAGAGAATAAGGAGGCACCGCTCACCGACGATGAACTGGCTGAAAAACTAAAGGATAAAGGATACCCTATAGCGCGACGCACAGTGGCCAAATACCGCCAACAACTGAATATTCCTATTGCACGATTAAGACGATAATATACATTGAATATATGATGGAAAATACTAATATCACAGACCAAGCCGTTTGCCAGACTACCACCGAAACAAAAACGGAACAACCTGACAAACTGTATGCTGCCGCTCGCATCATATCGGCTGTATTTACTCCTTTCATGGCTCCTCTAGTGGCTTTCATGATGCTTTTCTCGGTCTCTTACCTGCGTATTCTACCCATCGGATATAAACTGACCGTGCTTTCTATGGTTGCCAGCTTCACCGTTGTACTACCTATGCTGGGCATCTTCATGTTTCACAAAGTAAACGGATGGGGAATACACGAACTCGGGAAACGGGAAAAACGTTTCCTTCCCTACGGACTGACCATCATGAGCTATGTGGCCTGCCTACTCACCATGTACCGTGTGCATCTGCCTAGGTATATGAGCGGCATCATCACTGCCACCCTCATCTGTATGCTCCTCTGCACAGCCATCAACCTGAAATGGAAAATCAGCACCCACATGGCAAGCTGCGGAATCATCATAGGCGGACTCCTGTCGTACAGCCTTATCTTCCAGTTCAATCCAACAGGATGGCTCTGCCTGTTCACCTTGCTGGCAGGTATGCTGGGCTCGGCACGAATCATTGTGAAACAACATACTTTAAATGAAGTGGCAGCAGGTTTTTTTGTCGGTTTATTTTGTGGAATCATCGGAATTTTGTTTATTTGAAAAAATGTTCTATTAACCTTATAAAACAACTAAATTATGAATTTCCCAACCAATTTAAAGTACACGGATGAACACGAATGGATTCGTCCCGAAGGAGAATATGCGTATGTAGGCATTACAGACTATGCTCAGGACCAACTGGGTGACATCGTTTTCGTGGATGTAAACACTGAAGGGGAAACGCTGGAAAAAGGTGAAGTATTCGGCAGCATAGAAGTGGTGAAAACAGTGTCCGACTTGTTCTTGCCGGTAGGAGGTGAAGTGATGGAAATCAATCCGGAACTGGAGGAAAAACCGGAACTAGTAAACTCTGACCCTTACGGCGAAGGATGGCTCATCAAAATCAAGATGACCGACCCCGACGAACTGGAGTCGCTATTGGATGCCGACGCATACAAGAAGATTATTAATGAATGAGGCTCTGCCGATGTGTTCGGACAGATACTCTGCTTAACATAAAACAACAGTACAAAAAATGAAACCAATTGTAAGTATCATCATGGGTAGTACATCGGACCTTCCGGTAATGGAGAAGGCTGCAAAACTGCTCGACGAAATGCAAGTTCCTTTTGAAATGAATGCTCTCTCGGCTCATCGTACACCTGCCGAAGTGGAGACTTTCGCAAAAGAAGCTGCCGGAAGAGGTATCAAAGTAATTATCGCTGCTGCAGGTATGGCTGCTGCTCTGCCTGGAGTCATTGCTGCCAACACTACCTTGCCTGTTATCGGTGTTCCCGTTAAAGGTTCGGTTCTGGACGGTGTGGATGCTCTTTACTCTATCATCCAAATGCCTCCTGGAATCCCTGTAGCTACCGTAGCTATCAACGGGGCCATGAATGCTGCTATCTTGGCTGTACAGATGCTGGCTTTGGCCGACACTGAACTGGCCGGCAAGTTCGCTGCTTACAAAGAGGGACTGAAAAATAAAATCGTAAAGGCTAACGAAGAGCTGAAAGAAGTTAAATACGCTTATAAGACAAATTAAAATTTAATGGATTACTTCAATTATTCACGCCGAAAGGCTAATGAGGTATATGTTGGCGCCACTCCTATGGGTGGCGCTAATCCTATCCGTATACAAAGTATGACTAATACGGTGACTATGGATACGGAAGCTTGCATCGAACAGGCTAAACGGATTATCGATGCTGGAGGAGAGTATGTGAGACTGACCACGCAAGGGGTAAGGGAAGCCGAAAATATGAAAGATATCAATATCGGACTGCGCAGCCAAGGGTATAACACTCCGCTGGTGGCCGATGTGCACTTCAACCCTAAGGTGGCTGAGGTAGCGGCTCTGTATGTTGAGAAAGTACGCATCAACCCTGGAAACTATGTGGACGCAGCTCGTACCTTCAAGAAACTGGAATATACTGACGAAGAATATGCTCAGGAAATCCAGAAAATCAGAGACCGGTTTATCCCGTTCTTAAACATCTGCAAAGAGAATCATACGGCTATCCGACTGGGAGTCAATCATGGTTCATTGTCCGACCGTATCATGTCTAGATATGGAGACACACCGGCAGGAATGGTGGAATCGTGTATGGAGTTTCTACGTATCTGCGTGGAACAGAAATTCAGCAACGTGGTCATCTCTATCAAAGCTTCTAATACAGTGGTCATGGTAAAGACAGTACGACTGCTATCCGAAGAAATGGAAAAGGAAGGCATGGCATTTCCTTTACACTTGGGAGTGACGGAAGCAGGCGATGGAGAGGACGGACGCATCAAGTCGGCATTGGGAATAGGTGCTCTGCTGGCAGACGGACTGGGAGATACCATCCGCGTGTCGCTGACAGAAGCTCCGGAAGCTGAAATTCCTGTGGCCAGAAAATTGGTAGACTATATCTTGCAACGTGAAAACCACCCGTACATTCCAGGTGCAGAAGCTCCTGAATTTAACTACACAAATCCGGAAAGACGCCAAACGGAAGCTGTGGGAAATATTGGCGGAAATCATGTGCCGGTAGTCATAACTGCACGCCTGGATAATAACCTGGAAGTGAACGAACAGTTCAAACCTGATTATATCTATTGTGGACAACAGTTGCCGGAAAACAGAAGAAGCGACATTGGATATATTGTAGATGCTAATGTATGGAACGGCAACGAAGGCTCATATCCAGCTTTCAATTACCAGCAACTCATCGAACTGCACCACTGCAATGCTAAAATGAAATTCCTCTTTACCCCTTATATGGGACTGAACGAAGAGGCAATGGCTTGCTTGCGCATGCATCCGGAGGTTGTCATCATTGCGCAAAGCAATCATCCTAACCGCCTAGGAGAGTTCCGCGGCATCGCACATCAGCTGATGACTCAAGGGATGAAAAATCCTTTGGTGTTCTTCCAGTTCTACCAGGAGAAGAATACTGAAGATTTACAACTCAAATCGGCTGCAGATATGGGAGCACTGATTTTTGACGGGTTCTGCGACGGCATCTTATTGTTCAACCACGACAAAGCTATAGCCGATACCAAAGTGGATGAAACAGCATTTGGCATCTTGCAGGCCGGAAGGGTTCGTACTTCCAAGACTGAATATATTTCTTGCCCAGGATGCGGCCGTACGCTTTATGACTTGGAGGCAACCATTGCACGCATCAAGGCTGCAACCGCTCACCTGAAAGGATTGAAAATCGGCATCATGGGATGTATCGTAAACGGTCCTGGAGAAATGGCAGATGCCGACTATGGATATGTGGGAGCCGGAAGAGGTAAAATCAGTCTGTACAAGCAGAAGGTTTGCGTGGAAAAAAATATTCCAGAAGACCAAGCGGTAGAAAAATTAATCGAACTGATTAAAGAAAACGGCGACTATATAGAGAAAGTATAAACTTTATATTCTGACAAATACCATAAAAATGAGAGTCATACCAAGTAATTGGATAGGACTCTCTTTTTGTGTAAAGGCAATAATAAAAAGGGAGACTGCCCAACAGCAGCCTCCCTTTACTCTATTACTACGATTGATTATTCTTCTGTATAATCAATTACAGTTTTACGATTAGCCAAGATACGATCGTATTCATCTTTTGAACCTACGATAATCTTTTCAAATTCTCTCTGACCTGTTCCGGCAGGAATCAAGTGACCGCAGATAACGTTCTCTTTCATACCTTCCAAACGGTCTACCTTACCGTTAATAGCAGCTTCGTTCAACACCTTAGTTGTTTCCTGGAATGATGCAGCAGACATAAAGCTTGAAGTCTGAAGTGCAGCACGTGTAATACCTTGCAGAATCTGAGTAGATGTAGCAGGAACAGCATCACGTACTTCAACTAGTTTCATATCACGGCGCTTCAACATACTGTTTTCATCACGCAACTTACGAGCTGTAACAATCTGTCCAGGTTGTAAGTTCTGAGAATCACCAGCATCAACAACTACTTTCTTACCCCAAATACGATCATTTTCTTCATTAAATTCTAAACGATCTACAATCTGAAGTTCGAGGAAGCGAGTATCACCCGGTTCGTTAATCTGCACCTTACGCATCATCTGACGTACGATGATTTCGAAATGCTTGTCATTAATCTTCACACCTTGCAGACGGTAAACATCCTGAATTTCATTCACGATGTATTCCTGTACAGCAGTAGGACCCTTGATAGCCAAGATGTCGGCAGGAGTGATAGCACCATCAGACAATGGAGTACCGGCACGCACATAGTCGTTTTCCTGTACCAGAATCTGCTTAGACAAAGCAACCAAATACTTCTTCACATCACCAGTCTTAGATGTAACAATGATTTCACGGTTACCACGCTTAATCTTACCCATTGTCACTTCACCATCAATTTCAGAAACGATAGCAGGGTTAGATGGATTACGAGCTTCAAACAACTCGGTTACACGTGGAAGACCACCGGTGATATCACCAGCCTTACCTACCGCACGTGGAATCTTAACCAAGATATCACCAGCTTTCACTGTCTGGTTGTTTTCTACCACAACGTGTCCGCCTACCGGCAAGTTATATGTACGGATAATACCACCCTTTTCATCGGTAATATGCAATGAAGGAACTTTAGTCTTATCCTTAGATTCAGTGATGATAATTTCACGCAAACCAGTTGCTTCATCCGATTCAACCTTGTAAGTTACGTTTTCAATAACTGCCTCAAAGTCAATCTTACCACCAACTTCTGTTACGATGACAGCATTAAATGGGTCCCATTTAGCAATAAGTTTACCCTTTTCTACCACTTCACCATCTGATGCATACAGTTTAGAACCATAAGGTACGTTATGAGTAGAAAGTACAATACCAGTGTGAACATCCACAAAGCGCAATTCAGCCAAACGGCCAACTACAATCTTAACAGACTCTCCAGTTTCTTCTACAGCATCTACAGTACGAAGTTCTTCAAATTCCAAACGAGCATCATTCTTGGCAACGATACTTGCATTGGCAGCCATGTTACCAGCAATACCACCGGCGTGGAATGTACGTAGAGTCAACTGAGTACCCGGCTCACCGATAGACTGAGCAGCGATAACACCTACAGCTTCACCCTTCTGAACCATACGGCTACTAGCCAAGTTACGTCCGTAACATTTAGCACAAACACCCTTCTTCGATTCACAAGTCAATACAGAACGGATTTCAACGCTTTCGATTGGTGATTTTTCGATTTCTTCAGCAATAGCTTCTGTAATCTCTTCTCCTGCAGCAACCAGCAGCTTTCCTGTGGTAGGATGGATAACATCATGTACAGAAACACGTCCCAAGATACGTTCGTACAAAGTAGCAATGACTTCATCGTTGTTCTTAAGAGCTGTACATATCAGTCCACGCAATGTACCACAATCTTCTTCATTAATAATCACATCATGCGAAACGTCTACAAGACGACGAGTCAAATAACCAGCATCGGCTGTCTTCAACGCAGTATCCGCAAGACCCTTACGAGCACCGTGAGTAGAAATAAAGTATTCCAATACCGAAAGACCTTCCTTAAAGTTAGAAAGAATTGGGTTTTCAATAATCTGAGCACCTTCAGCACCTGCTTTCTGAGGCTTAGCCATCAAACCACGCATACCAGAAAGCTGACGAATCTGCTCTTTAGAACCACGTGCACCAGAATCAAGCATCATAAATACTGAGTTGAATCCCTGATCATCGTTCTTAATAGTCTTATATAGGATATCGGACAAGTCACTGTTTACGTGAGTCCAAGTATCGATAACCTGATTATAACGCTCGTTGTCTGTGATGAAACCCATGTTATAGTTCATCATAATCTGTTCGATTTCCTCGTTACCACGTTTAACCAGTTCTTCTTTTTCTTTCGGAATGATAATATCACCCAAGTTGAATGACAAACCACCTTCAAATGCCATCTTGTAACCCAAATTCTTGATACCATCCAAGAATTCACAAGCACGAGCCACACCTACAGTTTTAATTACATCGCTGATGATGTCACGCAATGACTTCTTAGAGATAATCGTATTCAAGTAACCACATTCATCAGGTACAAGTTCGTTGACAATCACACGTCCTACAGATGTTTCCTTAATCATTGTCTTCACAATGTTGCCGTTTTCATCCAAGTCATTAGCGATAACACTGATGATAGCATGAATATCAACTCGACCTTCATTGTATGCAATCAAGGCTTCTTCTGGGCCGTAGAAAATCAAGCCTTCACCCTTAGCTCCCTTACGCAACTTGGTGATGTAATACAGACCTAGAACCATATCCTGTGCAGGCACAGTAATAGGAGCACCATTGGCAGGATTCAAAATATTATGTGACTGAAGCATCAACATCTGCGCTTCCAATACAGCTTCGTTGCTCAAAGGCAAATGAACCGCCATCTGGTCACCATCAAAGTCGGCATTAAACGCTGTACATGCCAATGGGTGCAACTGGATAGCTTTACCTTCAATCATCTTAGGCTGGAAAGCCTGAATACCTAAACGATGCAAGGTAGGGGCACGGTTCAGCAATACTGGATGACCCTTCATTACATGTTCAAGGATATCCCAAATAACAGGCTCCTTGCGGTCTACAATCTTCTTGGCAGATTTTACAGTCTTTACAATACCACGTTCAATCAACTTACGGATAATAAATGGTTTGTACAATTCCGCAGCCATCAACTTAGGGATACCGCATTCACCCATCTTCAATTCAGGACCAACAACGATAACAGAACGAGCAGAATAGTCAACACGCTTACCCAACAAGTTCTGACGGAAACGTCCTTGTTTACCCTTCAAACTGTCAGACAAAGATTTCAACGGTCTGTTGGCATCTGTCTTCACAGCACTTGACTTGCGAGAGTTGTCAAACAAAGAGTCAACAGCTTCCTGCAACATACGCTTTTCATTACGTAAAATCACTTCAGGAGCCTTGATTTCAATCAATCTCTTCAAACGGTTGTTACGAATGATAACACGACGGTACAAGTCATTCAAGTCTGAAGTTGCAAAACGTCCACCATCCAATGGTACCAACGGACGCAATTCAGGAGGGATAACCGGAACAATACGTACAATCATCCATTCCGGTTTGTTACGTCCACGAGAAGCACGGAAAGACTCAACTACCTGCAAACGTTTCAAAGCTTCATTCTTACGTTGTTGTGAAGAGTCATTGTTTGCTTTGTGACGCAATTCGTATGATAAAGCATCCAAGTCGATACGAGTCAACAAATCATAGATTGCTTCAGCACCCATCTTAGCGATAAACTTGTTAGGATCTGAATCTTCCAAATACTGGTTTTCTCTTGGAAGAGCATCCATGATATCCAAGTATTCTTCTTCCGACAATAAATCAAACTGGTTGATTCCGTCTTCAGCCTTCACACCTGGCTGGATTACTACATAACGCTCATAATATATAATAGCATCAAGTTTCTTTGTCGGCAAGCCCAGCAAATAACCAATCTTGTTCGGCAAAGAACGGAAATACCAGATATGTGCAACCGGTACTACCAACTGGATATGACCACTACGCTCACGACGTACTTTCTTTTCAGTAACTTCCACACCACAACGGTCACACACGATACCTTTATAACGGATACGTTTGTACTTACCACAATGGCATTCGTAGTCCTTCACCGGTCCGAAGATACGTTCACAGAACAAACCGTCACGTTCCGGCTTATAAGTACGGTAGTTGATGGTTTCCGGTTTCAGCACCTCACCAAATGAATTTTCGAGAATTTCTTCCGGTGATGCGAGTCCGATCGTAATCTTCGAAAAATTACTTTTTATCTTAGTATCTTTTCTAAAAGCCATACTTTATTTTATATTGAATATTGATGTTGATAATTGAAAACCAGAAATCTTGACCTCATCAAGACTCCGGTTTTCAATGCAATGATATTATTCCAATGTGATGCTCAAGCAAAGACCTCTCAACTCGTGCAACAATACGTTCAGAGACTCTGGGATACCCGGAGTAGGCATAGGTTCACCTTTTACGATAGCTTCATAAGCCTTAGAACGTCCTACCACGTCATCCGACTTGATAGTCAAGATTTCCTGAAGTACATGAGCGGCACCGAATGCTTCAATTGCCCAAACCTCCATTTCTCCAAAACGCTGACCACCAAACTGAGCCTTACCACCCAACGGCTGCTGAGTAATCAAAGAGTAAGGACCGATAGAACGAGCATGCATCTTATCTTCAACCATGTGACCCAACTTCAACATATAAGTCACACCCACAGTTGCCGGCTGGTCGAACTGTTCACCAGTACCACCATCGTAAAGATAAGTCTTACAGTAACGAGGCAAACCAGCCTTGTCTGTCCATTCATCCAAATCATCCAATGTAGCACCATCGAAAATAGGAGTAGCAAACTTCACGCCAAGTTCGCGTCCTGCACGACCAAGAACAGCTTCAAAGATCTGACCGATATTCATACGTGAAGGCACACCCAACGGATTCAATACGATATCAACCGGAGTACCATCAGCTAAGAACGGCATATCTTCCTGACGAACTACACGAGAAACGATACCCTTGTTACCGTGACGTCCAGCCATCTTATCTCCAACACCAATCTTACGCTTCTTAGCAATATATACTTTAGCCATCTGAATGATACCTGAAGGCAACTCATCACCAATAGTTACTGCGAATTTCTTACGCTTCAGTTCTGCATCCAGTTCTTTATATTTCTTCAAGTAGTTTACAATCAGATCACGAATCATATCATTCTTGTGAGCATCAGCAGTCCATTTGCTCAACTGAATAATAGTATAATCCAAAGATTCAAGATCACGTTTTGCAAACTTAGCGCCCTTCGCAATGATTTCTGTACCCAGATAATCCTTCACTCCCTGAGAAACCTTGTCGTTTGTCAAAACCAACAGCTTGTCAACCAAGATTTCTTTCAGTGCAGCTGCCTTTTCTTCGAATTCCTCATTCAATTTAGCTAAGATATCCTTATCAGCATTCTTTTCGCTACGAGTCTTGATGACGCGTGAATACAACTTCTTGTTGATAACCACACCACGCAACGAAGGAGAAGCTTTCAAAGATGCATCCTTCACATCACCAGCCTTATCACCAAAGATAGCACGCAATAGTTTTTCTTCTGGTGAAGGATCCGATTCACCCTTTGGAGTAATCTTACCAATCAGGATGTCTCCCGGTTCGATACGAGCACCAATACGAACAATACCATTTTCGTCCAAATCCTTTGTAGCATCTTCACTTACATTAGGAATATCCGAAGTAAGTTCTTCCATACCGCGTTTGGTCTCACGAACCTCCAGGATATATTCATCTACGTGCACAGATGTCAAGATATCTTCACGGACAACACGTTCGTTCAATACAATCGCATCTTCATAGTTATATCCCTTCCATGGCATATAAGCCACCAAAAGGTTCTTACCCAAAGCAAGTTCACCGTTAGCAGTAGAATAACCTTCAGTCAACACATCCCCCTTCTTCACGCGCTGTCCTTTGCTACAGATAGGGCGCAAGTCGATAGTCATACTCTGGTTTGTTTTGCGGAACTTAGGAATCTTATATTCTTTCAAGGCCGGCTCGAAGCTTACAAATTCTTCATCTTCTGTACGGTCAAGCAGAATACGGATTGTAGTTGCATCCACAAAGTCAATCACACCGTCACCTTCAGCAGCAATCTGAGTACGAGAATCTTCACACAACTGTTTTTCGATTCCAGTACCCACGATAGGAGCCTCAGTCTTCAACAAAGGAACTGCCTGGCGCATCATGTTAGAACCCATCAAAGCACGGTTCGCGTCATCATGCTCAAGGAACGGAATCAAAGAAGCTGCGATAGAAGCAATCTGCTGTGGAGCCACATCCATCAGTTCTACCTGATCAGGTGTAACCACCGGATAATCGGCATCACGACGAGCTTTTACTTTTTCACGGATAAATGTACCGTCGTCGTTCAACGGAGCATTACCCTGAGCAATGATCCTGTCTTCTTCCTCTTCGGCCGACAAGTACTCGATACCTTCCGGAGACAAGTCAACAACCGAATCCTTAACCTTACGATAAGGAGTAACGATAAATCCAAGATCATTAATTTTAGCATACACACACAAAGACGAAATCAAACCGATATTCGGACCTTCAGGGGTTTCAATCGGACAAAGACGTCCATAGTGAGTATAGTGTACGTCTCGCACCTCAAATCCGGCACGATCACGTGACAAGCCACCAGGTCCCAGTGCAGACAAACGACGCTTGTGAGTGATTTCAGCCAGCGGGTTGGTCTGGTCCATAAACTGAGACAAAGCATTTGTTCCGAAGAACGAGTTGATTACAGAAGAAATAGTCTTCGCATTAATCAAATCGATAGGAGTAAATACTTCATTGTCGCGCACGTTCATACGTTCACGGATTGTTCTGGACATACGAGCCAAACCAATAGCGAACTGATTAGCCAACTGTTCACCTACAGTACGAACACGACGATTGCTCAAGTGATCAATATCATCAACATCAGCCTTTGAATTGATCAATTCAATCAGATACTTGATGATTTCAATAATATCTTGTTTTGTCAATACCTTGACGTCCATATCAGTATCCAAGTTCAGTTTCTTGTTGATACGATAACGTCCTACTTCCCCTAAGTCATAACGTTTTTCAGAGAAGAATAAGTTATTGATAACTTCTCTCGCACTAGCATCGTCAGCAGGATCTGCATTACGCAATTGGCGATAGATATACAACACCGCTTCTTTTTCAGAGTTACTAGGGTCTTTCTGTAAAGTATTGAAAATGATAGAATAGTCAGAAGCATTAGCCTCTTCATTGTGTAGCAGGATATTCTGTACACCCGACTCGATAATGAGTTCAATATGTTCCGGTTCAATAACAGTTTCACGGTCAATAACAACCTCATTACGTTCGATAGAAACGACTTCACCGGTATCCTCGTCTACAAAATCCTCAGTCCAAGTCTTCAAGACACGTGCAGCCAGCTTACGACCTACAATCTTCTTCAAGTTAGCCTTGTTCACCTTTACATCCTCTGCAAGATTAAAGATTTCAAGAATATCCTTGTCATTCTCAAAACCTACTGCTCTAAGCAAAGTAGTAACCGGAAGTTTCTTCTTACGATCGATGTAAGCATACATCACATTGTTGATGTCTGTAGCAAACTCAATCCAAGAGCCCTTAAACGGGATAATACGTGCAGAATACAGTTTTGTACCATTGGCATGGACACTCTGTCCGAAGAATACACCTGGAGAACGATGAAGCTGAGAAACAACAACACGTTCAGCACCGTTGATAACGAAAGTACCCTTGGCAGTCATATAAGGGATAGGTCCCAGATATACGTCTTGGATTACTGTATCGAAATCTTCGTGATCGGGGTCTGTACAATAAAGCTTCAATTTAGCCTTCAAGGGAACACTATAAGTCAATCCACGCTCCAGACAGTCGTCGATAGAATAGTGAGGCGGATCGATATAGTAGTCAAGGAACTCGAGCACGAAGTTGTTACGTGTATCTGCAATTGGGAAATTTTCAGCAAATACCTTATACAAGCCATCGTTCTTTCGTTTTTCAGGCGGAGTATCTAATTGCAAGAAGTCCTGAAACGACTTCAATTGTACTTCCAGAAAATCCGGATAAGACATCGGATTCTTAATAGAAGCAAAGTTAATTCGTTGATTGATAATGTTTGAAGACATCTGTATGAGTTTTATTATTTTTAGGAAAGAGATAACAAGTTGACGAGAAACAAGGTCTTTTTTATCTAAAGAGAATCATGACAGGCATGAAGAACCCTTGCCAACTCGTACCTGAAACCTTGCAACTTAATATAGACGCAAAAAGGTTAAGAATCCTCATAAAGAGGACTCTTAACCGAACTACCTGATTTACAGGATAGAAAATCTTATTTAAGTTCTACTTCAGCTCCAGCTTCTTCCAAAACTTTCTTCAAAGATTCAGCTTCGTCTTTAGCCAAACCTTCTTTTACTACGCTAGGAGCACCGTCAACCATGTCTTTAGCTTCTTTCAAGCCAAGACCACAAGCTTCTTTAACGGCTTTAACTACCTGCAATTTAGCAGCACCTGCGCTCTTCAAAACTACATCGAAAGATGTTTTTTCTTCAGCAGCAGCTGCACCAGCAGCAGCAGGACCAGCAGCTACAGCTACAGCTGCAGCTGCTGGTTCAATACCATATTCTTCTTTAAGGATAGTTGCAAGTTCATTAACTTCTTTTACTGTCAAGTTAACCAATTGTTCTGCAAAAGCTTTCAAATCTGCCATTTTTGTATGAATTTAATTGTTTAAATACTAATTAATTTATTAAAGTTTTTTTTAGTTCTTAATATTTGTGACGCGATACACAAATTATTCAGCGCGTTCACCCAAAGTCTTAAGAACACCATGAATGGTGTTTCCACCAGATTGAAGAGCTGAGATAACGTTCTTCGCAGGAGATTGCAACAATGCAATGATGTCTGCGATAACTTCGTTCTTGCTCTTGATTGTTGCGAGAGCTTCGAGCTGATCAGCACCAACATAGAATCCTTCTTCAGCATATGCTGCTTTCAAAGCAGGAACCTCTGTCTTGTATTCCTTCAACAATTTAGCAGGTGCGTTAGCAACTTCTGAAAACATGATAGAAGTTGTACCCTTTAAAGAGTCGAATAATGGTGAATAATCAACGTCCATGCTCAAAAGAGCTTTGTGAAGCAATGAATTCTTCACTACTACTAACTTGATACCAGCCTTGAAACATTTTCTACGTAACTCGCTAGTAGCAGCAGCATCCATAGCTGTTGTATCTACCAAGTAGAAATGTCCGTATTCTTTTACTGTATCTGCTAATTGACCTATAATTACGCTTTTATCTTCCTTTCTCATGATTTCCTCCTAATTTTTAGATTTCCTCTACTGATTTAGGGTCAATTTTAATACCCTTACTCATAGTACTTGAAAGATAAATACTCTTAATATAAGTACCTTTAGCTGTAGTTGGTTTCAGCTTAATGATTGTAGCGATAAATTCTTTTGCATTATCACGAATCTGGTCAGCAGTAAATGATACTTTACCAATTGAAGTATGAACGATACCGCTCTTGTCAACCTTAAAGTCAATCTTACCTTGTTTAACTTCCTTAACAGCTTTTGCAACGTCCATTGTGACAGTACCACTCTTTGGGTTTGGCATCAAACCTCTAGGACCGAGAACACGACCCAGAGCACCAATCTTACCCATGATAGACGGCATAGTGATGATTACATCAATATCAGTCCATCCACCTTTGATCTTTTCAATATATTCATCAAGACCAACATAGTCAGCGCCAGCTTCCTTAGCAGCAGCCTCTGCATCAGGAGTACACAACACAAGCACTCGTACTTGCTTTCCTGTACCGTGAGGCAAAGAAACAACACCTCTTACCATCTGGTTTGCTTTACGTGGGTCAACGCCCAAACGTACGTCAATATCCAAAGAAGCATCAAATTTAGTAAAAGTAATATCTTTTACCAACTGTGCAGCTTCTTTCAGAGTGTATGCCTTTCCTGCTTCAATTTTTTCTGCAGCTAACTTTTGATTTTTTGTCAGTTTACCCATTATTGATTGAAGTTAATTAGTTATTACCCGGGAATTCACCTTTAACAGCGATACCCATACTACGTGCTGTACCAGCAACCATTGTCATAGCAGCTTCAACAGTAAAACAGTTCAAGTCAACCAATTTATCTTGAGCGATAGTACGAATCTGATCCCAAGTCAGTTCTGCAACTTTCTTACGATTAGGTTCAGCTGATCCACTCTTAATCTTGGCTGCCTCTAGCAACTGAATTGCTACTGGAGGAGTTTTGATGACAAAATCAAAAGATTTGTCAGTGTAGTAGGTAATGATTACAGGTAATACCTTACCTGCCTTGTCCTGGGTTCTGGCATTGAATTGCTTGCAAAATTCCATGATATTAATACCCTTAGAACCCAAAGCAGGTCCAACGGGTGGTGCAGGATTTGCAGCGCCTCCTTTAATCTGTAATTTGATTAGTCCAGCAACTTCTTTAGCCATTTTCTTTTACTTTTTAATATAATTGATTAACGAATTGAATAACACACGTAACAGAATGCATTACTCTTTTTCCACATCCATAAAGCCTAATTCAAGCGGTGTTTTACGCCCGAATATTTTGACCATTACTTTCAGCTTACGTTTTTCCGCGCTAACTTCTTCAATGAGACCACTGAATCCGCTGAACGGTCCAACTGCTACTTTCACAGTTTCTCCTACAGCATAAGGAACATTTAAGTCCTCAGTTGTTTCCTGCAGTTCATCTACCGTACCCAAGATTCGGTTAACCTCTGATTGTCTCAAAGGCACCGGATGTTCCTGACCTCCTAGAAAACCGATTACATTAGTAATGTTTCTCAAATGATGAGCAACCTCACCAACCAATGCAGCTTCTATCAAGACATATCCAGGAAGATAACTTCTTTCTTTCACAATTTTCTTACCATTGCGAACCTGATAAATCTTTTCGGTAGGAATCAATACCTGAGATACATATTCACCAAGATCAGTATTGCGCATTTCTGCTTCAATATATTCTCTTACCTTAGTTTCTTTACCACTTACAGCACGTAGTACGTACCATTTTTTTTCAATCTCAGACATCTTATTCTTTTATTAGTGCGGATAGATAACTCCTTCCATTATAAATTGGAATGCAGAATCCATAGCCCAAACTACGAGTGCAATGAGAAGGGAAGCTAATAAAACGACCATCGCACTGCTCGAAAGTTCTGAACGAGTAGGCCAAGATACTTTATGGACTAGTTCGTCATAAGATTCTTTACAATAATTCGTTATCTTTTTAAACATATTCATTCAGTATTAGCACGGGAAGAGAGGCTCGAACTCCCGACACTCGGTTTTGGAGACCGATGCTCTACCAACTGAGCTATTCCCGTAAAAATAGTTCCCGAACCGAAATCCGGGAACTATATTATCTTATAGCGTTAATTAGCCAAGAAGTTCAGTAATCTGACCAGCACCTACTGTACGTCCACCTTCGCGGATAGCGAAACGCAAACCTACGTTCAAAGCAACTGGGTATATCAATTCAACATTGATAGTTACGTTATCACCTGGCATTACCATATCAACACCTTCTGGCAATGAGATTTCACCAGTACAGTCCATAGTACGCAAGTAGAACTGAGGACGGTATTTGTTGTGGAATGGAGTGTGACGACCACCTTCTTCTTTCTTCAGGATATAAACCTCAGCTTTGAATTTAGAGTGAGCCTTAACCTGTCCTGGGTGACAAAGAATCATACCACGTTTGATTTCATTCTTATCGATACCACGAAGCAACAAACCTACGTTGTCACCAGCTTCACCCTGATCCAACAATTTGCGGAACATTTCAACACCAGTTACAACTGATTTCTTATCTTCACCAAGACCCAAGATTTCAACTTCGTCACCAACTTTGATGATACCAGCTTCGATACGACCTGTAGCTACAGTACCACGACCAGTGATTGAGAATACGTCTTCAACAGGCATCAAGAATGGTTTATCGATATCACGTGGAGGCAGTGGAATCCAGTTGTCAACAGCGTCCATCAATTCCATTACTTTTTCTTCCCATTCAGGAACACCATTCAATGCACCAAGTGCAGAACCGCGGATGATAGGAGTATTGTCGCCATCGAAATCGTAGAATGAAAGCAATTCACGCATTTCCATTTCTACCAATTCCAACATTTCTTCATCGTCAACCATATCACACTTGTTCAAGAAAACAACCAATCTAGGTACGTTTACCTGACGAGCCAAAAGGATATGTTCACGAGTCTGAGGCATAGGACCATCAGTTGCAGCACAAACGATGATAGCACCGTCCATCTGAGCAGCACCAGTAACCATGTTCTTTACGTAGTCAGCGTGTCCCGGACAGTCTACGTGAGCATAGTGACGGTTAGCAGTTTCATACTCTACGTGAGAAGTGTTAATTGTGATACCTCTTTCTTTTTCTTCAGGAGCGTTATCGATAGTATCGAATGAACGCATTTCAGAAAGACCTTTTTTTGCCAAAACTGTTGTGATAGCAGCTGTCAAAGTGGTTTTACCGTGGTCAACGTGACCAATAGTACCAATGTTAACGTGCGGTTTTGAACGTTCAAATTTCTCTTTAGCCATAGCTTTACTTGTTATTTATTTTGATTAATAATCAGCTTTTCTAAGAACTCGAGCTGTTACCGGGACTTGAACCCGGGACCTCTTCCTTACCAAGGAAGTGCTCTACCGCTGAGCTATAACAGCATAAGAAGAAAAGAGCGGAAGACGGGGCTCAAACCCGCGACCCTCAGCTTGGAAGGCTAATGCTCTATCAACTGAGCTACTTCCGCAATTTGTGGGCAAAGATGGATTCGAACCACCGAAGGCGTAAGCCAGCAGATTTACAGTCTGCCCCATTTGGCCACTCTGGTATTTGCCCAACTATTCAAAGTTTCTTTTGAGCCTCTTGTCGGATTCGAACCAACGACCCCGAGATTACAAATCACGTGCTCTGGCCAACTGAGCTAAAGAGGCAAAATCTACTTTGCAGCTGCATTTGTTTCAGCAACTTAGCGGCTGCAAAGTTAGATATATTTTTTAAATCACAAAACTTTTATGTGATTTTTTTTATTTACCTTGCTGTTTTTCCTTTGCTTTCAGCAATTGCTTAGACAATGCTTCCATGCATACGTCTACAGACTCTTCGAATGTATCACTCGTTTTTTCAGCGTAAAACTCTGTATTAAGCGCCATTACATGCACTCCAGCTTCCTTATTCATTGCTGTTTCAGGTTTTACAACTTTCAAAGACACCTCTACTTTCTTTATATTATCGCAAAACTTCTCGAGCTTTTCAGCTTTCTTTTGGATAAATTCCACCAGCTTTTCTGATGCATCGAAATGAATTGATTGAATTCTTACTTCCATAAATACCTCCTTTTCTTTACGCTCTAGGATGAGCTTGTTCATAAACTTTTTTCAATTCTTCAAAAGTCGTATGAGTATAAATCTCTGTCGTTGTCAAGCTCTCGTGCCCTAACAATTCTTTCACCGCCCCAAGCCCCGCATCATGATTCAGCATAGAGGTTGCAAAGGAGTGGCGCAAAACATGCGGACTTCGCTTTTTCAGCGTTACGACCTTCGCAAGATTTCGCTTCACTAAAAGGTAAACCATCTTCGGAGTCATCACCCTCCCGTCCTTACGAACAAAGAATGCGGCAACCGCCGACGGACAGCAATCTTCCCTCACCGCCAGATAAGCCTTCATATCTTCTTCCAGCTCTTTTCCGAACGGTATCAAACGTTGTTTATTCCTCTTTCCTGTCACTTTTATCAGCGATGCGGAAAAATCCACATCCCTATCCCGCAGATTCAACAGTTCTGAAAGTCGCATTCCAGTCGTATAAAAGACTTCTAGAATCAAACGATCTCTCATTCCCTCAAAAGTATTTCCAAAATCCGTTTCATCCAACAAGCGATTCATATCCGCTTCCTTCACAAAAACAGGTAAGACTTTCTTCTTTTTAGGGCCCTGCACTTTCCCCACAGGATCCGCCTCTACGATTTCTTTTCTCAGCAGATAGCGGTAAAAAGCACGGAGCGAACTCAGCTTCCGATTAACCGACGAAGCCGTATATCCGGCATCCATCAAAGACAAGACCCATCCGCGCATCACATCAGCGTCTACCGTCTTATAATCCAAGGCTTCATCCACCCCCTTAAAATACTCCTCAAACTTCTCAAGATCCGTTCCGTAGCTAACTATTGTCTTATACGAATAATTCTTTTCGTATTGAAGGTATTTCAAAAAAGATTCTCTCAACATAAGAAACATCGCCTTTTATATTCAGCAACGAATATATGAAAAAGAATTCAATAATTCAAAGAAATTCTGCAGATTTTATTATTCTTCTACCTGCTGCAATTTCTGAACGTATACGGCACGTTCCATTTTCAGTCTTTTCAAAACAGATGGCTTATCAAACTGCTGTCTGCTTCTCAATTCTTTTACAACACCTGTTTTTTCAAATTTTCTTTTGAATTTTTTCAGCGCTTTTTCAATGTTTTCGCCTTCTTTTACTGGTACTACAATCATGTTATTTATTAATTAAGTATGTTGTTATTAAATATTTCTATAGTCGAAATGTGGTGCAAAATTACACATACTTTCTTTATTCACAAAACTTTCCACCATATTTTATTGATTTTTTCATAGAAATAGTAACTTTGCATCAGTCAGTTAGAGAAATGCAATTCGCTCGTTCTCATATTGATAACGCTTATATAAAAAAAACAAATATCATAATGCCATGAAACAAACTATTCCTCAAAGGATTCAAGCGCTGCGCACATTCATGCAGGCTCATCATATTTCAGCATTTATCATTCCTAGTACTGACCCTCATTCCGGCGAATATGTACCGGCGCATTGGGAAAGCAGAAAATGGATTTCCGGATTTACTGGTTCTGCTGGCACTTTAGTTATTACACAGACAGATGCCGGCCTTTGGACAGACTCCCGATATTTTCTGCAAGCCGAAAAGCAACTGGATGGTTCAGGAGTCAAACTTTTCAAGGATAGGCTGCCTGAAACCCCTTCCATCCCACAATGGTTAGGAAATGTTCTTCCTGCAAAAAGCCGGATAGGTCTACAAGGGGAAGTGAACAGCGTAGACTTCGTAAAAGGTTTGCAATTAGAACTCAACAAATACAATATCCAGGTGGTCAGCACAGAAGACCCATTTACTGACATTTGGACCGACCGTC
Source organism: Phocaeicola sp. (assembly GCA_029257865.1). GTDB lineage: Bacteria > Bacteroidota > Bacteroidia > Bacteroidales > Bacteroidaceae > Phocaeicola. Next base: position 106,796 of record JARIAN010000099.1, on the reverse strand, counting down.
CGGCACTCCCCCATTCACCGCTACTTCTTCTTCCTCTTCAATATTCTGGAGTTTCTTATCAAGAAAAGCTGGCACAAATACATGCTTTCCTAACACAGCACCAAGCAGAAGGTATCCTGATTTCAGAACTAGATGAAATAGCCTGGATGCTGAACCTAAGAGGAACAGATGTAAAATGTAATCCTGTATTCATCAGCTACCTGCTCATCACAGACCGACAAACTACCTTATATATACTTCCAGAAAAGCTAACACCTAATATAAAGGAGTATTTATCGGCCTGCCATATTAAGGTAAAATCTTATTACAACATAGAAGATGAGATAAAACACCTTGCTCCTCATACGCTCATCATTCCTCCATCTACCAACTACACTCTTTACACTGCCGCATCCTCCCGACACGAAATCCGCTGCATCAACTCTCCTATCGGTCTGCTGAAAGCGGTAAAAAACCAGGTGGAAATCCAAGGCTTCCATCATGCCATGCAAAGAGATGGAGTAGCCATGGTGCGTTTCTTGAAATGGCTGAAAGAGAATGTGGCTTCCAATACACTGACCGAATACAACATTGATCAGAAACTGACCGAATTTCGCGCTGCACAAAAAGACTTCCAAGGAGTCAGTTTTGAAACGATTGCAGGATATCAGTCTAATGGAGCCATCGTACATTACACCGCCACGACAGAAAATGCAGCAACCCTCCATGCTGAAGGTTTACTGCTGCTCGACAGTGGGGCGCAATATTTAGATGGGACTACAGACATTACTCGCACTATTGTACTAGGTCCTCTTACTGAGGAGCAAAAAAAAGATTACACTCTTGTGCTTAAAGGGTTCATCGCACTTTCACAAGCAGTTTTTCCTCAAGGAACCTGTGGTACACAACTTGATATTCTAGCCCGACAATTCATGTGGAAGAACAGTATTAATTACGGACATGGAACAGGGCATGGCGTAGGGCATTTCTTATGTGTTCACGAAGGCCCTCACCAAATCCGGATGAACCACATACCTACTGCCTTACTCCCCGGAATGACTATCACCAACGAACCAGGTATATACAAGGAAAAACAATATGGCATCCGCATTGAAAACACTATGCTAGTCACTGAATACCAACATTCTGAGTTCGGAAAATTCTACCAATTCGAACCACTCACACTCTGTCCGATAGATACCGATGCCATACAATATAGTCTGCTGACTGAAACAGAAGTAGAATGGCTTAACCAATACCATGACCATGTATATAATTCGCTGGCTCATCTATTAGAAAAAGAAGAACAATTATGGTTGGAAAATGCCACCCAGCCTATCCATATATCACATTAAAAACATTCAATCATGGCCCTTATCAAATCAGTAAAAGGATTGACTCCTCAAATAGGAAAAGACTGCTACCTGGCCGACAATGCTACCATCATCGGAGATGTGGTGATGGGAGACCAGTGCAGCATCTGGTTCAACACCGTGCTCCGAGGTGATGTCAACTCCATACGCATCGGAAACCGAGTCAACATTCAAGATGGAACAGTGCTCCATACACTCTATGAAAAATCGACGGTAGAAATCAGCGATGATGTTTCCATCGGACACAACGTGACTCTCCATGGTGCTTGCGTACACCGGAATGCCCTTATCGGAATGGGATCCACTTTGCTGGACCACGCTGTGGTAGGCGAAGGTGCAATCGTTGCTGCCGGAGCCTTGGTGCTGGCCAATACGGTCATCGATCCATACACGCTATGGGCCGGAGTGCCAGCACGGTTCATCAAGAAAGTAGACCCCAAACAAAGCCAGGAACTCAACCAAAAAATAGCCAACGGATACTTGATGTATGCTTCTTGGTTCAAGGAAGAAGACAAGTAAACATCCAACCAAAATAAAGAAGGCTTTCATCTCTTAAAAGTAAGAGACGGAAGCCTTCTTTATCAGTAAAATATTTTATCAGTACCACACCGACGGAGTATCCCCCATCACAAATTTCAAGGTACCGCCTTTCATGATATCTGCATATTCCAGCCATGGCGCATGATACTCCTTGCCATTTAAGAATATCTGCTGGATATAAGAATTTTGAGTGCCTTTCTTTTCTTTTTCTACCACAAACTTACCCCCCGGAACCTTGATTGAAACTTTGTCAAACAAAGGGTATCCGAACACAAACTTACCTCCTGCCGGCTCCACCTGATAGAATCCGATAGAAGAAAGTACATACCAGGCAGACATTTGACCTACATCTTCATTGCCTGAAAGTCCATCCGGCTTGTCGCTGTACATGGTAGACAAGACTTCTCTTACCTTATCGGCCGCCTTTCCCGGCTGCCCGGCAAGTGTGTACATATAGATAATATGGTGACTCGGTTCATTTCCGTGCGCATATTGCCCAATCAACCCGCTGATGTCCGGCGACGACTGTCCCCCCATCTGTCCATCAGCCACAAAGAGCGAATCGAGCTTGCTCAAGAAAGCCTCCTTACCCCCAAAACACCCTATCAACCCCTCTACATCGTGAGGAGCCAACCAAGTGTACTGCCATGCATTGCCTTCACAATAGTCATCGTCACGATGAGTAGAAGCATAAGGGTTGAAAGGAGAACGCCACGAACCATCCAACATACGTCCGCGCATAAAGCCGGTTGTAGCATCGAAATAGTGCTTATACGATCGGCTTCTCTCCAAGAAATACTTATAGTCATCAGTCTTTCCCAACTTCTTTGCAGCCTGTGCCACAGCCCAGTCGGCAATGGCATACTCCATATCGTACGCAATGGCCTCTTTCATCAAATCGGCAGGAATGAATCCATGCTTGATGCGATGCTGCATTCCGCGCTCAGCCAACATAGATGATTCCTTAATAGCCTTGTAAGCCAATTCTTGGTCAAATCCCTTGATATCTTTCAAGATAGCATCTGCCACTACCGGTACTCCCGGATTACCCACCATACAGTCGGTTTCACATCCCATCAGATGCCATACGGGCAACTTACCTTGTTCTTGGAAAATTGTCAACATCGTCTGTATGATATCGCTCATCTTTTCCGGATGCAACACGGTCATCAAAGGTTGTGCAGCACGATAAGTATCCCAAAGCGAGAAGGTAGTGTAGTTTACAAACCCCTTACTGGAGTGCATCTGATTGTCGGCACCATAATAATCCCCATTTACATCACAAAACTCGGATGGGGCAAACATGGTATGGTAAAGGCTGGTGTAGAACACACGCTTCGACGCTTCATCCTCGGTTGTTATATCCACCTTGCCCAGTTCCCTGCTCCACGCTTCCTTTGCTTGTACTACGACCTGGTCAAAATCCCATCCGCTCAGTTCGGCCTGCATGTTCTTACGGGCACCTTCTTCGGATGTGGGTGACAATGCCACTTTTAGATACACCGGCTCTTCACCCGACGCCGCAAAGTTGACTCTTGTAAATAGTCTTTCTCCCTTCGCTGAATTTCCTTTCAACCGACGGCGGCCATCAACAATGAATTCCACATTCTCAAACTTCCGCGAGAATTCCGCATAAAAGAACACCCGCTGGTCTTTTGCCCATCCCGAAGAATACCGGTATCCGCTGATAGTACTGTCATTGACTACCTGAATCATCGCTTCCTCCGGCTTGTCCCAGCAACCGCCATTCACCATATCAAACACGACAGCCGGGGCCTTACCGGCAGGGAAAGTATATTTATGAAAGCCCACACGCTTAGTAGCTGTCAGCTCCACACCAATATCATAGCGCAGCAGGTGGGTTTTGTAATAACCCGGAACGACCAATTCCTTAGAACGCTCCGAATAAGACCACAATCCTGTCTCGCATGATGAATAATCCCCTCTGGAATAAGTAACCTCTCCTACTACCGGCATCACATTCACGTCATGCAAATCACCGATACCCGTACCGCTAAGATGAGTATGAGGAAAGCCAATTATGGTAGAATCGGACTGATGATATCCGGATACCCAATCCCATTCTTGAGGAATACTGCTAGGACCCAATTGCACGTAACCATAAGGCACGTTGGCCCCATAAAACACGTGCCCATGTCCACCTGTTCCTATAGTAGGGTCTACCCAAGCGGTATAATCAACGGGCAGTTCCAATTTGCTCTCCGTTTTCATCTCACACGAGGAACAAGTAAAAGCAGAAGCCAAAGCAAATGAAGTAATCATAAGGTCTTTTTTTGTCTTCATAACTATTGCATTAATTTTATATCTATACCTTCTTGAAGCCCTGCCGCAGTTTCTTCATCCGCAGCAAAAGGCTAATATACACAAAGATAATACATTCCTTGATATTATAAGGATTCCAAAGGCAGTTTTAATTGCAAACTTACTGACTAGTGTTTCTGAAAAAGGACTTGCCACCAGACATTCTCTTCCGCTGCCCCAAATATTCTTAAGTGACAACCACCAGTCTATAAAACACAATCACCGATTAATAAAACACAACCGTGAATTTATAAACCGCAACCAGTAACTCAAGAATCTATCCGCAAAAAGAAAACTTATTCTTCCACAACAACAACTTATCTTCTGGTACAGTCATCAGTTTTCTTCATGACCATCCCGACGGACAAGAACAAAAAAATTCCGCAATGCATATCAAGACATTCGTCCATCTACACATTGCGGAATGCATATTCTTTAATCGGCCTCTTATTTCCAAGAAACAGTATTCATAATCTTCTCCAATGCACCGGAGTTATCCTTCACATAATTTCCAGCATTACCTCCCATATCGGCAAGATAAGAAGCATCTGCAAGAAAACGGTCCATCAGCTGCCGGAAATCGGCAGCATCCTTTATCTCAAAACCACCCTTGCAATCCTTCAGCCCCTGAGCCTCCATAAACTTGCGGTTGTTTGGACCGAATATCACCGGCACACCATATACGGCCGCTTCCAGCGTATTGTGGATGCTTACACCAAATCCTCCGCCGATATAAGCTATCTCTCCATAGCGATAGATAGAAGAGAGCAAGCCAAAGCAATCAACTATCAAACAGTCGGCATCCGCCACGTTATCCTCAGTGGCCTGTGTGTAGCGAACCACCTTACGATTCAGTTTACCGATAATTTCCTGCAAGTGCGCCTCGTCAATCACATGCGGAGCAATGATGAGTTTCATTTCCAGATGAGCGTTGAAATATGGGATGAATATATCTTCATCGGGAGCCCATGAACTTCCCGCCACCAATGTGAGGGCACCCTGCTTGAACTTCTCTACCAACGGTAGAATCTTGGCCTGCTTACAGATTTCAAGCACACGGTCAAAACGAGTATCACCCGCTATTGAAGTCTGACGGACATCAATCGTAGCCAGCAAGTCGACCGACTCTTGGTTCTGCACAAACAGATGAGTGAAACATTTCAACACCCCCCGATAGACACCCCCATACCATTTAAAGAAAATCTGGTCGGGGCGGAATATAGATGAAACGCTGTATACCGGAACATCTAGACGGTGCAGCTCGCTCAAATAGTTTTTCCAAAATTCATACTTGACGAAAAAAGCCATGTGAGGACGAGCCAGACGGACAAATCGCTTCACATTGCCCGGAGTATCCAATGGAAGATAACACACCACATCAGCTCCCTTATAATCCTTACGCACCTCATAGCCCGAAGGCGAGAAGAAAGTCTGAAGAATCTTATATCCCGGATAAGTTCGGCGTATTTCCTCAATCAGAGGACGTCCCTGTTCAAATTCGCCCAGCGAAGCAGCATGAAACCAAAGATACTTAGCGTCCGGGTCAATCTGGCGTTCAAGAACAGCAAATGCCTCTTTCTGCCCCTTCACCATTTTGGCCACTTTTTCACTGAAAAGTGCAGCCACATGGACTGCACTTGCATAGAGATATATAAATAGATTATAAATCATTACCAACGTCTTATTTAAGAACTTCTACCGCACGACGCATACGCGATACGGTTTCCTCCTTACCCAAAACAGCAGAAATATCGAACATATGAGGACCTTTTCCTTCACCAACCAGAGTCAAACGGAAAGCATTCATGATATTTCCCATGTGGTAACCCTTTTCTTCAATCCATTTCAGAACCACCTCTTCCTGATGAACCAGAGAGAAGTCATCTAAGGATTCCAGCAAATCCGCCAGTTCCGACATACGCTCTGCCGAGTCTTCTTTCCAACGTTTCTTCACGGTCTTTTCATCATATTCAGCAGGAGCCACAAAGAAGAACTTACAAGTATCCCAAAGTTCTTTCACAAAGCTAACGCGTCCCTTCATCAGACCTACCACAGTCACCACTATTTCCATAGGAACTTCTACTCCATGTTCTTTCAAGATAGGCAAGAACAAGTTGGCAATTTCCTCATCACTCTTGAGAAGGATATATTCATGGTTGAACCATTTTCCTTTTTCATAATCAAACTTAGCTCCCGCCTTGCTGCAACGGTGCAAGTCGAACAATTTCACTAATTCTTCGAGCGACATGATTTCTTGGTCGTTGCCCGGATTCCATCCCAACAAAGCCAGGAAGTTGATCACGGCTTCTGGCAAATAGCCCGATTCACGATAACCAGAAGACACTTCACCAGTCTTAGGGTCATGCCATTCCAGCGGGAATACAGGGAAACCCAAACGGTCTCCATCACGCTTGCTCAGCTTTCCGTTTCCGTCCGGTTTAAGCAGCAAAGGCAAATGAGCAAATTCAGGCATGGTATCCTCCCAACCGAAAGCACGATAGAGCAACACATGAAGAGGAGCCGAAGGCAACCATTCTTCTCCGCGGATTACATGAGAAACCTCCATCAGGTGGTCGTCTACAATATTTGCCAAATGGTAAGTAGGCAGTTCATCTGCCGATTTATATAATACTTTATCATCCAAGATAGAAGAGTTGATTACTACCTCTCCACGAATGATATCGTGTACATGTACATCTTCGTTAGGCTCAATCTTGAAACGGACTACAAACTGCTTACCTTCTGCAATCAGTTGGTCTACTTCCTCTTTCGGCATAACTAAAGAATTGCGCATAGACAGACGAGTAGAAGCGTCGTACTGGAAGTTAGCCACTTCCTTACGTTTCGCATCCAGCTCTTCCGGAGTATCAAACGCAATGTATGCTTTTCCGTTATCTAATAAAACCTGTACATATTTCTTGTAGATATCACGACGTTCAGACTGACGATATGGTCCGTAGTTTCCTCCAAAGGTAACCCCCTCGTCAAACTGAATACCTAGCCATTTAAACGATTCAATAATATATTCTTCTGCACCGGGAACAAATCGGTTTGAATCAGTGTCTTCAATTCGGAAAATCAAATCTCCACCGTGCTGGCGAGCAAACAGATAGTTATACAATGCAGTGCGCACACCGCCAATATGTAATGCACCTGTAGGACTTGGTGCAAAACGAACTCTTACTTTTCTTTCTGCCATAATGGTTTTATCTAAAAATACACCGCAAAATTAAGCTAAATTTCCCATTTTTTTCTTATTTTGCACTCAAAATATCTGACATCATGAAAAGTTTCCAAATAAACAGACCGTTTTCATATAAAGAGTTATTGTATAAATGTAGCATATTTCTGATAACGGTAACAGTCATTACCCACTTCTTACCCAAAGAAGGAACTTTCAATTATCAGTTCGACCTCAACAAACCCTGGAGATACGGACTGCTTCAATCATCATTCGACTTCCCCATCTATAAGGATGAAGTACAAGTCAAGAAAGAACAAGACAGTGTTCTGGCTCAATATCATCCTTATTTTTCGTATCATGCCAAAGTGGAAACTGAGGCCATCAGCAAATTTCGCAGCGACTATAACAAAGAGCTGAAAAAGATTATACCCGACCCAAGCTATCTGCATTTCATCGAACGGAATCTGAGGAAAGTGTATGAAAAAGGCATCGTCATGTCCGGACAGCTTCCGCAACTAAACAAAGACAGTATTTACAGCATACAGATTGTTTCTAAAAATGTTTCCATTTTGCAAAGTACTGGAGAAATCTATTCTACCAAAAGAGCTTACGAACAGATTATACATGCCGATACGGTACACTTCAGAAAAGAACTGCTGCAACGCTGCAACCTGAACAACTATATCCACCCGAATTTGATTTATGACGAAAACCGCTCAGAAACGGCCAAGAAAGAAATGCTGGCCAGCATTTCATGGGCCAACGGCTTCGTGATGAATGGACAGCGCATCATCGACCGAGGAGAAATCATCAACCAGAAGACCTACAACATATTGAAGTCGCTGCAAAAGGAATGGGACAAGCGTAGTGATACCACTACCGAAAAACGCTTGACTCTAATGGGACAAATCTTGTTTGTGGCTATCTTGATAGGATGTTTCATGATTTATTTGGAGTTGTTCAGAAAAGACTACTATTTGAAAAAGGGAAGCCTAGGGCTGCTGTTCTGCCTCATCATCTTCTTTCCGATATTGTCGTCTCTCATGATTGAACATGGATACATGAATATCCAAGTAGTGCCTTATGCAATGATGGCTATCATCATCCGAATCTTCCTCGACTCCCGAACCGCATTCATGGCTCATGTCATTTCCACCCTGCTATGCTCCATCACCCTCAAAGCTCCGCACGATTTCATCTTGCTCCAGACTGTGGCGGGAATGGCGGGAATATATAGTCTCAGAGAATTATCACAGCGCTCACAGCTCCTGCGCAGTTCTTTGATTGTTGTCTTGTCTTATTCTGCTATGTATTTGGCACTCGACCTGATTCACATCAGTGAAATCAACCAGTTGAACACTAACGCCTACATCAACTTTGTCATCAACGGAGGTTTGCTGCTGTTTACCTATCCTCTCCTTTTCATCTTGGAAAAGACATTTGGGTTTACCTCAAACGTCACACTGGTAGAATTGTCCAATATCAACAACAAGCTGATGAGAGAGATGTCGGAAGTGGCACCAGGCACCTTCCAACATTCACTGCAACTAGCCAATCTGACTGCCGCCGCTGCCAACCGGATCGGTGCCAACAGTCAACTCGTACGTACCGGAGCGATGTATCACGATATTGGAAAGATGATGAATCCGGCATTCTTTACAGAAAACCAGTCGGGAGTAAACCCTCACGACCAACTGGACTATATGCAAAGTGCCCAAATTGTCATCAACCATATTAACGATGGGATGAAGCTGGCCGACAAGTATAATTTGCCTCAGGTCATCAAAGACTTTATCCGCACCCATCATGGAGCCGGCATCACCAAGTATTTCTATATTTCATACCAAAATGAACACCCAAACGAAGAAGTGAGCAAGGAACCTTTTCAATATCCAGGACCAAATCCGTTTACTAAAGAACAAGCCATCTTGATGATGGCCGACTCGGTAGAAGCTGCATCAAGAAGTCTGCCGGAATATACAGAAGAAAGCATTTCAAACCTTGTGGAGAAAATCATCGATGCACAGGTGCTAGACGGATACTTTAAGGAATGCCCGATTACATTTAAAGACATTGCCAACGTGAAAACAGTATTCAAAGAAAAGCTCAAGACCATGCACCACACACGAATCAGCTATCCGGAACTGAAAAAATAAAAGGAAGCCCGAAGTCAATGTTTGACTTCGGGCTTCCTTTTATCTTATCTCATAGAAAAGGTATATCAGATGCGGACAAGACCGCACCGATGATAACCTCAACTCATACAAATATCATTCTTATTTGGCAATAATCAGATAATAGTTCTTCTTACCACGCTGTACCAACAAATACTTTTCATCCAACAGATCGGCTACAGTGATAACTTGGTCAAAAGCGGTTAGTTTCTCTTTATTCAAAGAAACACCACCTCCTTGTACCAGTTTACGCATCTCTCCTTTTGAAGCAAATACCATTGTCTTTTCAGCAAACAAATCAACAGCCTTGATACCAGCTTCGATTTCAGCCCTAGAGACTTCATACTGAGGTACACCTTCAAATACAGACAACAAAGTATCTTCGTCCAGTTTTCTCAACGCTTCCGAAGTAGCATTACCAAACAAAATGTTTGAAGCTTCAACTGCTGCATTATAGTCTTCTTCCGAGTGAACCATTATGGTAACTTCCTTGGCCAAACGTTTCTGCAACTTACGCAAATGTGGCGCTTCGGCATGTTCTCCAACCAAGTTGTCAATCTCTTCCTTGTCCAAAGATGTGAAAATCTTGATATAACGTTCTGCATCGGCATCACTTACGTTCAACCAAAACTGATAGAATTTATATGGAGAAGTATAACGTGGGTCAAGCCAGATATTACCTGATTCTGTTTTACCAAACTTACCTCCGTCGGCCTTAGTAATCAACGGACAAGTAAGAGCAAACACTTCGCCACCGTTAGTACGACGAATCAATTCAGCTCCAGTAGTGATGTTTCCCCACTGGTCTGAACCGCCCAGCTGAAGTTTGCAGTTTTTGGTTTCATACAGATGCAGGAAGTCATATCCTTGCAACAACTGATAAGTAAACTCTGTAAATGACAGACCATCACGAGCTTCACCGTTCAATCGTTTCTGAACAGATTCTTTCGCCATCATATAGTTTACTGTAATGTGCTTTCCTACAACGCGGGCAAAGTCCAAGAAAGAGAAGTCCTTCATCCAGTCGTAGTTGTTTACCAGTTCTGCACGGTTAGGGGCATCCGACTCAAAGTCGAGGAACTTGCCCAACTGTTTTTTGATACATTCCTGATTGTGGCGCAAAGTTTCCTCGTCGAGCAAGTTTCTTTCTTGAGACTTACCAGAAGGGTCACCAATCATACCGGTAGCACCTCCCACAAGAGCTAACGGCTTGTGACCGCAACGCTGGAAATGGCGTAACATCATTACTCCACAAAGATGACCGATATGCAGAGAGTCTGCAGTAGGGTCAATACCTACGTAAGCTGTTACCATTTCTTTTTCCAATAGCTCTTCTGTTCCAGGCATCATGGTATGTACCATTCCACGCCATCTTAATTCTTCTACAAAATTCATCGAATGAAATTCTTAGTTTTACATATTGTTATTAAGTTATCAGGCAAAAGTACGACTCTTTATCTGAATAAGCAATATTTATCCTTAAAAAAGAGGGATTTAATAATATCTTGCTGCTTCTCCATCAAGGTAAAAGAAGACACCCCGCGCAAAGCTGCCGTAGATTCATAAAGCGAACGAATATCTTTTGCACTGTCATCTGTTTCCAGTAAAAGACGCTCTGACGGAGTTACAGCCAATGCCTCCGGATGGTATTTTTCACCAAAAGAAAGATAGAACCCTTGCCCCAACAGGCTGGAAGCCAACTCCGGCTTCCCTCTAAATCCGTGAATAATCCAAGGAACCGAAGGGCGAATCTCTTTTTTCAAGGCTATAAGTTCGGCCGTCGTCCGCACCGAATGTATCACTAAAGGCAAACCGTACTGTTCGGCTTTAAAACAAACATAACGGAATGCTTCTTCTTGAAGGGGAAAATAAGTATCGCAACTTTTGTCAAGTCCAGCCTCTCCTATTGCTATAACACGACTGTCCTTCAGCTGCTTTTCAAGCCAATCACACTGGAGAGGAAAGTCTTTTTCTGTAAGATACCACGGATGAATGCCTACTGAAAGATAAAATGCTTGCGAAGGAATCTCACCTTCGTGCATACAACGACTCAAGATAGCCTCGCTTGTCACAGCTGGCAAATGGTGAGTATGAATATCCAACAACATGATAAACAGGATTTAAGGTACCGGATCATATCCTGAGCCTCCCCAAGGATGACAACGCAACAAACGACGTATTGTCAGGTAAAGACCCTTGAAAGGACCGTGTTTCTTCAACGCTTCCACTGCATACTGAGAACAAGTAGGCGTAAATCTACAAGAAGGAGGGGTAAATGGAGATATGAAGTTCCGATATAAATAAATAGGCTGCAACAAAAGCCAAGTCAACAACTTCTTCATATCAGGCGCTCGGCTGTAAGCAGTAACAGTTTCTTTACTGTATCTTCCACTTGCACAGAAGTACGAAGTCTATTATCGAGCCAGATAAAAGCAATCACAGCCTTCTTTCCAGCCTCTTCCAAAGGGCGTAAAAGAAGGTCCTTATTCATTCGATAAGCCTCACGTATCTGACGCTTTACCAGATTACGCTTAACAGCTCGCTTGAACCGCTTTTTGGGTACACTTATCAGCAATGACAAAGTGGGGCGAGTCTCATCTTCAACCGGCATATATACAATACGCAACGGAAATGACGGAAGCGACCGGCTGCCTCCTGAGAAAAGTTCTTCTATCAGTGTCAAACTATTCAAACGCTCTTTTTTAGTCAGCGTGTGCTTATCTTGTTCTACCATATATAAAAAAATTAAGGCACGGATTACATCTACAACAGGAACTTTCTCCTGTGAATATCTGTAATCCGTGCCTGTATACTATACTGAAATATTATTTATTCCGCTCACGGATAAACATATCCAATGCAGCCGTCATAGAAGGAGCTGCAACTGAAGGAGCCTCCAAATCCAAACGCAAACCAGCATCTTTTACAGCTTTGGCAGTAGTAGGTCCAAAACTTCCGATTGCTATCTCTTTCTGCTCAAAACTAGGGAAATTCTTAATTAAAGACTGGATACCAGCAGGACTGAAGAAAATCAACATATCATAATCAAACTTTTCCTCTGGAGTAAAGTCGTTGCTGACTGTGCGATACATTACAGCTTCGGTATGCTGAATCTTGTTTTTATCCAATAAATCCTTCACTTCGTCATTGTGAACATCCGACATCGGGATAAAATACTTTTCTGTATTATGCTTCACAATAGCAGGTACTAAATCTACAAATTTCCCAGTAGCACCAAAAAATACTTTACGCTTGCGATACTGCACATATTTTTGAATATACAACGCAATAGCTTCCGAAGTACAGAAATATTTCATAGTTTCCGGTATGGTTACTCGAAGTTCTGTACAAAGATTGAAAAAGTGGTCAATCGCATGGCGCGATGTAAACACTACAGCGGTATGATCCAAGATAGAGACTTTCTGCTGTCTGAATTCTTTTGCCGACAAACTCTCCACTTTGATAAATGGGCGGAAAACTATTTCCACGCCATATTTCTCAGCAATGTCGAAATAAGGCGACTTCTCTGATGCAGGTTTTGGCTGAGAAACGAGAACTTTCTTTATCTTCAATGTACTATTTTTTTAAATCAAAACATAATTTAGATAAGCAATCCCTCTCCATAACAAAAAGATAGGTATTACTTCGAGGGCACAAAAGTACAGAATTAAATGTATAGTTCCATAAAAATGGTAGAAAAAGTTCATCATACACTTATAAAATAACAATATTTTAGCAAAAGCGATGATAGGGAGCAATAAATAGAAACTATTTTGCAAATCAGACTCAAAAAAAACAATTAAAGAAACTAACGGGAACAAAACAAAACTGACTATTCCTATCAATCCTAAATAGGTTTCTTGCCAGGAATCGCACTGCGATTTGTCAAAAAAAATCCAATTTATAAAATTATAAGTCCCCCATTTCAACAACAGAAAAGCAATCACTCCTCCTATATATCCTATCAGCAGCAACCAAGAGGAACTAAAGAGCAGTGTCTCTGAAAATGTTTCTACCGAATAATGAAAAATGCAGATTCCTGAAAGGATACAAGTTACCGCTGTCAATGTCAAGATATATCGACTGTTAGGCTTACTGGCTTCATCAAACAGACTTGCACGATCTTTATTCCGGAACAACAATTTCACATATTGGAAAATGTCTTTTTTACCATTCCGCAAAGTGTAGGAAATCAGCAAAAAACAAAGAAAAAGAGTCAAAGTAATAAAACCATCAGAACGCAAAGTATAAGGCAATGGAAGTCCAGGCATCCCATCAACCACAATCTGAGCCAAGGAGTCTGTCACATCCTGTTCAGCTTCATTAAAAGCACTACACGGAATCAACATATCAGAGAGAATCATATCGCTGCAAATTTACGAACATCTTTGTTCCAACAAGGAGTTTCATATAGCAAGTCTAACGCCTCCTGAGGTGTATTGGCCACTCTCCAAATAGCTCCATGCTCCTTACGCATAAAATTCTGCTCAATAGCTTGCTCAAGCATCTCCAACAAAGGGTTATAAAAACCGTTTACATTCAATATGACAATCGGTTTCAGGTACAAGCCTAACTGTTTCCAGGTAATAATTTCCAGCAACTCTTCCAAAGTGCCACATCCACCAGGCAATGCAATCACCCCATCCGACATCGTTGCCATCAATTGCTTACGTTCATGCATCGAATCGGTTTCTATCAAACGAGTCAATCCACGATGATGCCATCCTTGCTCTACCATAAAACGCGGGATAACACCAGTTACAGTCCCTCCTGCAGCTAATGCTGCATCTGAAATGCTACACATCAGCCCCAGACATCCAGCACCATTAATCAAATTGATATTCTTCTCTGCCAGCAGGTGTCCGAGTTCTTCGGCTGCTTTAAAATAAGCTGCGTCTATTTTTGTGCTTGATGCACTATATACACATACGTTCTTTATTTCATTCATAGGATTTTCATTTTCTGCAAAGATACGTATAAAGCCATAATTAGAAAAAAAATCCCGAATCATAGATTTCAGTCAATGATTCGGGATTTTTATATTCAAAACTTACAACGTTCTTTATTTCAAGCCAAATGCAGCCTTCACTTGGTCTACATAATCCAGTTTTTCCCAAGTAAACAGTTCCACCTCCATTTTCTTAGTACCACCATAAACAGAGTCGAACACTTTTGTTACAACTTTTGGTTCACGTCCCATGTGGCCATAAGCGGCAGTTTCACTATAAATAGGGTTACGCAGTTTCAAGCGTTCTTCGATAGCACGTGGGCGCATATCAAAAATTTCATCCACCTTCTTTGCAATCTCACCGTCTGTCATAGCAACATTACTTCTACCATAAGTGTTGACATAAATATTAATAGGGCGAGCCACACCAATGGCATAAGAAACCTGAACCAACACTTCATCAGCTACACCCGCAGCCACTAAGTTTTTGGCAATATGACGTGCCGCATATGCTGCGCTACGGTCTACTTTACTTGGGTCCTTTCCTGAGAAAGCGCCACCACCATGAGCACCAGCACCACCGTATGTGTCTACAATAATCTTTCTGCCTGTAAGACCTGTATCTCCATGAGGACCACCAATTACAAACTTGCCTGTAGGATTTACATGATAATTAATCTGGTCATCGAATAAGGCCAGCACTTCTGGATTATGGATTTCAGCAATTACACGAGGCATCAAGATTTCAATTACATCCTTGCGAATTTGAGCCAACATTTCTGCATCTGCTTTCAACTGAGCTTCAGAAGAGTCGTCGTCAGGCAAAATGAAATCATCATGCTGAGTAGAAACTACAATCGTATCGATACGTACCGGTCTACGATTATCATCGTATTCAATAGTCACCTGGCTCTTCGAGTCAGGACGAAGATAAGTCATTACTTTACCTTCACGACGAATATCTGCCAATACCATCAGAAGTTTATGTGCAAGGTCCAATGACAGCGGCATATAGTTTTCGGTTTCTTTAGTAGCATAACCAAACATCATACCCTGGTCACCTGCACCCTGATTCATCGGGTCTTCACGTTCTACCCCGCGGTTGATATCAGGACTCTGTTCATGAATGGCAGAAAATACGCCACATGAATTACCATCAAACATATACTCTCCCTTAGTATAGCCAATCTTATTGATTACTTCGCGTGCTACACGTTGCAGGTCAATATATGCATTTGTTTTCACTTCTCCAGCCAGTACCACCTGTCCGGTAGTTACCAATGTTTCGCAAGCTACTTTTGAACTGGGGTCGTATGCCAACAGTTTGTCAAGCACAGCGTCGGAAATCTGGTCCGCCACTTTGTCGGGGTGTCCTTCAGACACCGATTCGGATGTGAATAAGTATCCCATTGTTTTATTTATATTAAATGGTTAAAATAATTTATATCCGTGTACAGAAAGAGTAGATGATTTCAGAATCAAGGAAGAGTTACTATGTGGTTTTAGCATTTTTTTCCGTGGTTGCAAGCTACTCAAATCTTTCCACTTTAATTTTAGAGTTACAAAGGTAGGGAATAAAATTGAAATAATTACAAACTATGGGTAATTTAACATTGCTTTATCATCAATCAAATTCTTTCTTTTTAATTTCAGTCGCTTCATCTTTCAGCAGTTCTGCCCAATGCGCCAATGTTTTCCCTAGTACAGGATGGACAACATCCGAAGCGATTTCCGCAAGAGGAAGCATCACAAATGCACGTTCTGTCATCAAAGGATGGGGAACAAGCAGATTCGGTTCTGTGATAATTCGATTCCCATAAAGCAAGATATCAATATCAATCAAACGGTCTGAATACACCCCATCTACCGATTTACTTTTCCTACCCAACTCCCGCTCCATCTCCTGCGTCCGCTTCAACACATCACACACCTCCATCTCTGTATCCACTCCTACAGCTGCATTTAAGAACAAATGTTCCGACTCAAATCCCCAAGGAGCCGTTTCATAAAAAGAAGATAGGGAAACAACTTTCCCTATCTTCTCATTGATTAAACCGACGGCAGTACGTAAGTTTTCTTCTTTATTTCCTAGATTTGTTCCAAGACCTAAATAAATCGTTGGCATATCTGTTATTTATTCAAAATCAGCATCGCATCTCCATAAGTACCGAAACGATAACCTTCTTTCAACGCCACATTATAAGCATCCATAATCAGATCATAACCACCAAACGAGCACTTCAACATCAACATTGTAGAAAGTGGCATCTGGAAGTTTGCAATCATGGCATCTGCTACCGAAAAATCATAAGGAGGGAAAATGAACTTATTAGTCCATCCTTCAAATTCTTTCAAATGTCCATCTGTACCTACCGCAGTTTCTACTGCTCTCATCACACTGGTACCTACCGCACACACCTTGCTGCCACGGTCTTTTGCATCATTAACAATACGGCAGGCCTCTCTTTCCACAAACATCTGTTCAGAATCCATCTTATGTTTGGTTAAATCTTCCACATCAATATCACGGAAATTACCTAGCCCACAATGCATAGTGATATAAGCAGGCTCCACTCCCTTGATTTCCATACGCTTCATCAACTCACGGCTGAAATGCAGTCCTGAAGCAGGAACAGTTACAGCACCTTCATTCTTGGCAAAGATTGTTTGGAAACGCTCCTCGTCTTCCGACTCTGCAGCACGCTTAATAAACGGAGGCAATGGAGGCTCACCCAAAGCATACAATGCTTTCTTAAACTCATCATGTGGCCCGTCATACAAGAATCTCAATGTACGTCCACGTGAAGTGGTATTATCAATAACTTCAGCCACCATTGAATCATCATCGCCGAAATACAATTTGTTGCCAATTCGGATTTTACGAGCCGGGTCTACCAACACATCCCACAAACGCATCTCTTCATGAAGTTCACGAAGAAGAAATACTTCGATACGGGCGCCAGTCTTTTCCTTATTACCATACAAACGTGCAGGGAACACTTTTGTATCATTAAAGATAAAAACATCTCGGTCATCAAAATAATTCAATACATCCTTAAAGATAACATGCTCTATTTCTCCAGTAGACTTATGTACTACCATCAATCGAGATTCATCTCGATACTTAGCCGGATACAATGCAATTTTTTCTTCCGGTAATTTAAACTTGAATTGCGATAACTTCATCGTATTCTCCTTTCACTATTCGTTAATAACTTCTATTTCCTGTTTGTCAATCCATTTTTCGAAATCCTCTACTTTCATACAGTCTTCCAGACTCACTTCACCTACTCGCGTACGAACCAGTCCAATTAAATGAGCACCGCTATGCAACGCTTCACCAATATCACGAGCCAATGCACGGATATAAGTACCTTTGCTGCACACAACTCTAATCTTGATAACAGGAAGATTGCACTCCAACAGTTCTATCTCATCAATGACCAGCGTTTTAGGCTTCAAAGAAACCTCATCGCCGTTTCTTGCCAACTCGTATGCTCTTTTACCATCTACCTTGCAAGCTGAAAAAGCTGGCGGAATCTGCTCGATAGTACCTAAGAAAGTCTTCAATGTACTCTCCACCAGTTCACGGGTGATGTGTTCGGTGGGATAAGTAGCATCAATCTCTTTTTCCAAATCAAAAGATGGAGTAGTAGCTCCCAACTGCAACGTAGCAATATATTCTTTGGTATGATACTGAAACTCTTCAATTCGTTTGGTTGCCTTTCCCGTACATACAATCATGACTCCAGTGGCCAACGGATCAAGTGTTCCAGCATGTCCCACCTTTATCTTCTTCACATTCAGCTTCCTACTGATATGATATCTTATTTTATTGACAAGCGCAAACGAAGTCCACTTCAAAGGCTTGTCAAAATACAAAACTTCTCCTTCCTTAAAATTCATCAAGCAATCTCTATATTATGCCCTAAAAAGACCATTAACAATATCAACCCTCCCACAATGATACGATACCATCCAAAAGCAGTAAAACCATACTTAGTTACAAAGCTAATGAAAAACTTGATAGCCAACAATGCCACAATGAAAGCCACTGCATTACCCAACAGCAAAGTCGGCATATTAGCCATCAGCATATCTTGTCCTTCACTCAAAAATAGTTTCAATATTTTATAGCAAGTAGCTGCAAACATAGTAGGCACAGCCAAAAAGAACGAAAACTCTGCAGCATCTTTCCTGCTTAGCTTCTGAGCCATACCACCTACAATAGTAGCCATAGAACGTGACACTCCCGGTATCATGGCAATGCACTGGAACAATCCGATATTGAATGCTTTCTTATTGGTTATCTGAACACCTGTTTCGTTATTCTTGAAGATTCTATCTGTAAACAACATGAAGATACCACCCAACACCAACATGACGGCTACCACATGAACACTTTCCAACAATTCATCAATCTTATCACTAAACAACAATCCGAAAATAGCTGCCGGAACAAAAGCGATAATCAATTTCCAATAGAAATCAAACTTGTGTAAAAACTGCTGTAAGGCAGAATGGTTTCCTTTCAACGGTTCGTGATTCAAACGGAAGAAACGTTTCCAGTACAAGCATACCACCGACAAGATAGCACCAAACTGAATAATTACTGTAAAGGCTTTGGTAAATTCTGTACTTTCCACCCCCAGCAATTCTTGAGTTATTACCATATGTCCGGTAGAGGATACCGGCAAAAATTCTGTCAAACCTTCTACGATTGCAATAATAATCGTTTCTAAAAATGTTAATTCTTGCATTTCTGTTATTTTATTATTTTATTCTTGGTCTTCGTCTTGATTATTGGAAGGTTTACGTAAAATACCATATATCATGAAAACAAACCCAGCGAAGCAAACTACTGGAGCTACTTTAATACGGCGGACACTGAAAATATCCGGCTCAAAAGCCGTTTCAGTAGAACCAGGACCACTCATCAGTAAAAAACCGATTAGTATTACTAACATTCCAACAGCCAACAACAGAAAGTTAGTCTTGTCGAAGGCGAATTTCTTTTTATCCATGTAAATATCAATAAGATTAATTATTTATATAAGTTACTTACTTTCATCGAAAGATACTTGTTGATAGAAATCCATGCACAGAAACTAGTTATCAGTATTCCGAAGAGAAAAACTACAGCCAATACCATCAGCATTACCTGCGGTGTAACCACAGCCACCAGTTCTGGTTCATAGTGTACCAACATTCCTGCCATTGATATCAGCACTGTATCAGCCAGCACACCAGCCAACACACCGACCCACATATTACGTATGATAAAAGGCCGGCGAATGAAAGACCAACTAGCCCCAACCAACTTCATGGTATGAATCAAGAAACGCTGCGAATAGATAGTCAACCTGATTGTATTGTTTATCAAGACAAAAGAAACAAGTGTAAGCAAGGCTGCCACCCCAAGCAACAACAAACTCAACTTACGGATATTCCGGTTAACAGAATCCAGCAAATCTTGCGGATAACTGACTTCCACTACCTGTTTGTGCCGCATTATCTCCTTCTTAATCCAAGCCACACTGTCTACATTGGCATATGCCGCATCCAATCTCACTTCTATTGATGCCGGAAAAGGATTATACCCCAGAAATTCTGTAGGGTCTGTTCCCATAGCCTCTGTCTGCTCTTTTAATGCGTTGGCCTTTGATATATATGTAGTATGCCTGATATAAGGAGCTGCATTCAATTGCTTTTGGAAGCGCAGAATCTCCGACTCTTTCATTCCATCGTCCAACTCAATGGAGAAAGCTATGTTTTCACGCACATATACCGATAAGTTATTAGCAGCAAGCACAAAAAAAGTCACCATACCAAGTAGCAACAACACAAACATGATACTGATGCTAGAAGTTACAAACTGTACTCCTTTGAATATGTCGGATTTCTTACTCATTTATTCTCACTTTTTCTAAATACATAAATCAAGGAACTGCTTCTCTCCTTCTTTACCAATGTAGCCAACCAAGCGCAAGTACCGACATATATGCCTTTCAAAAACGCACAACGTGAACCCTTGTACTTTTCAGACAACATAGACACATAGAAAGCATCGAAAGGCATCGGATGAAGTTCCACCAACTTGAATCCATGTTTCGAGCCGATAGACTTCATTGTGGAAGGAGTAAAATGCCATAAATGACGGGGCACATCATAAGCCCCCCACCAAGAACCGTAATGCTGAGCATCGAAGGATTCCGGATTAGGCACTGCCAACACCAATATCCCATTCTCCTTTAAAAGTTTATCCAACTGCTCCCACACTTCATTCAGGTTCTGAAGATGTTCCATCACATGCCATAAAGTAATCACATCAAAACTTGCTGCCTCATACTTCATGAATGCTTCAGGGGCAGCTACTTCCATTTGAAAGTGAGTTTTGGCAAACTGACGTGCCTGCTCACTCTTTTCAATGGCATCTACCTGCCACCCGTCCTCTTTCATAAAATGACTGAAATAACCAGTTCCTGTTCCAATATCCAGTAGCCGGCCTTTACTTATTCCGCTACAGCGCCTTATCAGCTGCGCTTTCTTGCCCAACATATATCTTCTTACATAATGATAGATACAATTGACAAGACCTTTTGAAGTATCCGAATGAGATATGTAATCAGGCGATTCATAATATCGCCCAATTTCCTGCTCATCAGGCACATCCTTAGTAAACAAAAAACCGCAGTCCTCACACCGGAAAACATCAAACAGCTCCCCTGTAGCGTAATGGTCTGTACAAGTTCTTTCCTTACTAAAATGACCTTTTCCGCAAAGCGGACATTTATCTATATTTAGTATATTCACTTTTGTCCCTAATTTGTTGCAAATTAACAACTTTTTCGGTTAATTCGGTCATTTCATTAAGTTTCTTTAAATGATTTATCAAAAAAACAAAGTGACAGATAAAGGCCCTCATCCACAAAGCATACAAAAAGACATATAAAAAGAGCAGGGTATCTACTTGCCTGTATGATGCACCTGCTCTTTTATGTATTTCTAGAAGGTTATTATTCGGTAACCTCTACTCCTTTTAATGTAGCCGAACTACTCTCAGTAATACGCACTTTTACAAAATCACCAATACGATGTCCTCCACGATCAAACACCACGACTTTATTCTGCTCCGTACGTCCAAACAGCTGTTCTTTAGAACGCTTTGACACGCCTTCCACCAATACTTCAAACACTTTATTTATATCTTTGGCGTTGCTTTCTGCCGAAAGATGATTCTGAAGTTCAATCATTTCATTCAGACGACGAATCTTCACTTCTTCTGGAATATCATCCGGCAAATGCTTAGAAGCATAAGTGCCCGGACGTTCGGAATATTTGAACATGAATGCAGAATCGTAGGCACATTCTCTCATGAGCGACAAACTCATCTGATGGTCCTCCTCGGTTTCACTATGGAAGCCAGAAAAAATATCCGTACTTAATCCACAGTCTGGAATAATACGGCGTATAGCAGCTACTCGATCCATATACCACTCACGGGTATATTTACGATTCATCAGTTTCAATATTCTAGAACTGCCACTCTGAACAGGTAAATGGATATGCTTGCACACATTGGGGGTCTGTGCAATCACTTCCAACGTTTCATCACTCATATCCTTAGGGTGTGAGGTGGTGAAGCGCACTCTCATATCAGGAACTGCCTGTGCCACTTTACGCAATAGCATCGGAAAAGTGACATTTTCTCCATCTTTTTCAAAATGATAAGAGTTTACATTCTGCCCCAGCAGAGTCACCTCCTTGTAGCCCTTAGCCTGCAAGTCGCGCACTTCGTTCAAGATACTTTCCACATCACGGCTTCTTTCTCTACCTCGAGTATATGGAACAATACAGTAATGACAGAAATTGTTACATCCACGCATAATGGATACAAATCCAGAAATATGATTCCCGCAGATACGTGAAGGAATGACATCACGATAGGTCTCTGTAGCAGACAGTTCCACATTGATTGCCTTTTCTCCAGCTTCTACAGCTGCTATCAAATCGGGCAAAGTCAAATAAGCATCCGGACCAGCCACCAAATCCACATGATGGTTTTCTATCAAATCGTTCTTCACACGCTCAGCCATACATCCCAATACACCTACAATCAGATGCTTGCGCTTCTTACGTAGTGAATGAAAAAACTCCAATCGGTTGAAAATCTTCTGCTCTGCATTATCACGAATAGAACAAGTATTCATAAATACCGCATCCGCTTCGTCCAATGAATCACACGATTCATAGCCAGCCATCTTCATCACAGAAGCAATCACTTCACTATCTGCCACATTCATCTGGCAACCATAGGTTTCGATAAACAATTTCTTGCTTTCCTGTTCGGTTGTAGATTTAAAGTCCACTCCCGTTGTTTCTTTTGTCATAATGTTATTATTTAATAAATTCGGCCGCAAAGATACATGTTTCCCTACTAAAATCCATAATATGTCATATTTATTAGTATTTTTGAAAGTACACTTAACACTTTATCATATTATCATACTATGGACTTTATACCATTCATCGCATTCATGCTAATTGTTGGCTTGAGCTTTATAAACAAAGAAAAGAAGCCACAAGCCAAAAAGACCTTTAAGCCACAGTTCAACAGGACTTCTCAGCCGAAGGATATGGCACATAGCGCTAACCCAATTCTCCAGGAATTTCAAGATATCTTCCAAGAGAACAGAAATCAGCCGGATGAAGAAATTGTTGCTAACAAACATTCTCAGAAACAGAAGAAAAACAAACAGAAGAAAAACAAAGTTGACCATGTACATCAGCAACCCGATATACATTCTCAACTTTCAAGAGTCCAACCAAGGCATTCTACCATCTTGTCTGAAGAGGAAGAAGAGATTAGGCTGCAAACTCCTACCGAAGCAAGAAGAGCCTTTATCTATTCTGAAATTTTCCGTAGAAAATATGATTGACAAATAACTTTTATCTATTAACAAAATAATAACCTAATACCATGAGTTACAACTTTATGACGGCAGAAGAAGCTGCCAGTCTTATTAAAGACGGAGAAATTATCGGTCTAAGTGGTTTCACTCCTGCAGGAAGCCCTAAAGCAGTTACCACAGAACTAGCACGCCAAGCACGCCAAAAGCACGAAAGAGGCGAACAGTTTCAGATAGGAGTCATCACGGGAGCATCTACAGGAGATTCGTGCGATGGTGAACTTACACGTGCACATGTCATCAAGTTCCGTGCTCCATACACCACCAATGCCGATTTTAGAAAGGCTGTTAACAACGGAGAAATCAAATATACCGATATTCATTTGTCACAAGTAGCACAACGAATCCGCTCCGGCTTTTTGGGACATATCAACACGGCCATCATAGAGGCTTGCGAAATAACCGAGGATGGACGTATTTTTCTTACTGCCGGTGTAGGTATTTCACCTACTATCGCTCGTTTGGCCGACAAGATAATTATCGAACTGAATGCCGCACATTCCAAAACATTGATAGGAATGCACGACTTATACGAAATGGAACGCCCTCCATTCCGCCGCCCGGTTCCTATTGTCCGCCCAAGTGACCGTATCGGATTACCTTACATCCAAGTTGACCCCTCGAAAATTGTAGGAGTTGTACAAACCAATATCCCCGATGAAGCCAGAGGTTTTCATGAATCGGACCCTGTAACAGATAAAATCGGACAAAATGTGGCAGAATTCCTGGCAGCCGACATGAAACGAGGAATCATCCCTTCTACCTTCCTGCCATTACAATCGGGAGTAGGAAACATTGCCAATGCTGTACTGAGCGCTTTGGGGAAAGACTCTAGCATCCCTCCGTTTGAAATGTACACTGAAGTGATTCAAAACTCTGTCATCAAACTCATCAAAGAGGGACGCATCAAATTTGGAAGTACTTGCTCGCTCAGTGTTACCAATGATTGCCTTGATGATATCTACGAAAACATGGACTTCTTCCGACACAAACTAGTACTCCGCCCTTCCGAAATTTCTAACAGCCCGGAAGTGATTCGCCGCCTAGGAGTCATTTCTATGAATACAGCCATCGAAGCCGATATTTACGGCAATGTAAATTCCACCCATATTTGTGGAACCAAGATGATGAATGGTATAGGAGGTTCAGGCGACTTTACAAGAAGCGCCTATATCTCTATTTTCTCTTGCCCGTCTATCGCCAAAGGAGGATGTATCAGTTCTATTGTCCCAATGGTATCACATCAAGACCATAGCGAACACTCTGTCAACGTCATCATCACCGAACAAGGAGTTGCCGACCTGCGCGGAAAAAGTCCGATGGAACGTGCCAAAGCCGTCATCGAAAACTGTGCACACCCCGACTACAAGCAACTACTCTGGGACTATCTGAAAATCTCCACCAAGGGACAAACGAGCCACAGCTTGTCTGCTGCACTGGGCATGCATCACGAATTTACCCAAAAAGGAGACATGCGTCTGACTAACTGGTCTAAGTTCCAAAAATAAGACAAATGCTACATAACAGACAAATGCTACTTGAAAGTACTGAACGGCTCTTCAAGGAGCATTTGTTCTTTTCTACCTACTTATGTTTTCTAACCCAGACAAAAAAACTCTTGTCTAACCAGTCAGAACTCAATTTCCGGATAGAGATGTTCCAGCAACCCAAGGCACGCATCTTCCAATATATCCAAGACATTCTCGAAACCTTGCGCACCACCATAATATGGGTCGGGTACATAGTCTACCACCTTCAATTTACAGAAATCAGTCATTCTGCCAATTTTCTTCTCGCTGTCCACATCCGGAGCTTTTTCACGAAGCGCATCAATATTACGGTCGTCCATCCCTAATATCATATCAAACTCATAAAAGTCGTCTGTGCATACCGGGCGCGACAGATGAGTAATATGATAACCTCTACGTTCTGCATGAGTTCTCATGCGTTCATCAGCCAATTCTCCACGATGAAAACTGCTGATTCCAGCAGAATCCACCTCCAGTTCATGTTCCAAACCAGCACGCTTGATATAAGTGCGCATAACTTCCTCGGCCGAAGAAGAGCGGCAAATATTGCCTAAACAAACAAATAGTATTCGTTTCATTTATCCTGTGATATATTCAAATATTGTTTAAATTTCTCCACACTTGTATTCACAACCCATTCTTGAGGAAATCCCACTTCATCGAGCAACGGAAGCACATGATTATATTTTGCGATATCAAAAGAAATATGAGCATCACTACCTAGAATCACTGGAACTTCATACTTCCTGCATAAGCGAAGAATCTCCAATGAATTGTCTTTTGCCTCTAGCTTATGACGGCAAGGTTTTAAAGAGGAATTGTTGATTTCCAACAACGTGTGATATTCCTTAGCTGCCTTTACAATCGGCTCAAAATGAAACAAGGCCGTACCGTCTGCCGGATGACTAATGATATGTATATAAGGATTTGAAATAGCCTGAATCATCCCCTGAGTATTCTCATCGGCTGTACCCCCTTCATAACAAATAGAATGTATTCCGGCTATACGAAGGTCTAAGTACTTCATCGTTTTTTCATCCATATCCAATTCTCCACGTATATTCAATATATTGATTTCAGCTCCCATCAACAATTCCACGCCATACATATTGCGGGGAACCGCATGCAAGTTACGAAAATAAATAGGATTACAAGTTCCGGGAATACTCTGCGAATGTTCTGTTATGCCCAACAACTTCAAGCCCTTATCTGCTGCAGCCTGGGCCATCTCCTGTATCGTACTGAAAGCATGTCCGCTTGCCAGCGTATGTGTATGTACATCTAGTTCTATCTTCATATCTTCATTATTTGTATGTTTCTAACTCATATTACCTACATCGGATCTACATCATAATACACCATCAATGAACGAAAACGCTCATCTTCCACCATCATACGCTGCACTTGCTGTAAATAACGCCCAACCTTACTCATAGAAGCCCCCTGCTCCACCTTCACCATAATCTTTCGGATAAAGAATGTCTGAATACGAGCTACCGGAGGACGGTCCGGTCCCAATACACGGTCACCCAAGCCACTTCGAAGGCTGACGGCCATAATCATAGCAGCTTGGTCAAGCGTCTCCTCCTTGCGATGTTTCAAATATACATAAATCAACCGGTAAAAAGGCGGATATTTAAACAAAGAACGCTCCTCTGTCTGGTCTTGATAAAGTGCATCATAATCATTGTGCATCACTTGATGAATGACAGGAAGTTCAGGCGACTTAGTCTGCAAAACCACCAATCCCTGTCGGTTCCTTCGTCCGGCTCTGCCGGCTACCTGCGCCATCAATTGAAAAGCACGCTCGTAAGAACGAAAGTCAGGGTAATTCAACATAGAATCGGCATTCAATATTCCCACCACACTCACATTCTCAAAGTCCAATCCCTTAGAAACCATCTGAGTGCCAATCAATATATCAGTTCTACCTTCTTGAAAGTCATTGATAATCCGTTCGTAAGCCGTACGGGTACGAGTTGTATCCAAGTCCATACGAGCCACCCTTGCATCAGGAAAAATCTGCTTGATATCATCTTCTATCTTTTCTGTGCCGAAACCACAGTTCACCAATTCTACTCCTCCACAAGCAGGACAAGACTTAGGCACCTGATACGTATATCCACAATAATGACAAGTAAGCTGATTCATCCTTTTATGATAAGTAAGACTGACATCACAATTCTTGCAATGAGGAACCCATCCACAAGTACGACATTCTATCATCGGCGCAAACCCCCTACGGTTCTGAAACAGAATAACTTGTTCGTGATATTCCAAAGCCTCACGTATCTTGCCCAACAGAAGCGGAGAGAACTGAGCAGTCATCCTCTTCTTACGCGCCAATTCCTTGATGTCTACCAGTTCTATTTGAGGCAACTGCACATTAGCATGGCGTTCTTTGAGCTGCACCCACCCATATTTCCCATGAATAGCATGATAATACGTTTCGATACTGGGAGTAGCTGTACCCAACAACGTCTTTGCCCCAAACATAGAAGCCAGCATAATAGCTGCATTACGTGCATGATAACGAGGAGCTGGGTCTTGCTGCTTATAAGTACTTTCATGCTCTTCATCCACTATAACCAGTCCCAGCCTGCGAAAAGGCAAAAAGACGGAAGAACGCACACCTAAAATCACATCATAATCATTTTCTGTGAGCTGTTTTTTCCATATCTCCACACGCTCTGCATCAGGAAACTTGGAATGATATACCCCCAGTCTGTTTCCAAACACTTTTTTCAAACGCTCGGTTATTTGAGCAGTCAGCGCAATTTCCGGCAATAAATAAAGCACTTGCTTGCCGGCACTGATAGCCTGCTGTATCAAATGAATATAGATTTCTGTTTTTCCACTAGCTGTCACTCCATGCAGTAAGCAAACCTCTTTCTGGTGAAAGAAAGCCATAATCTGCTGATATGCGCGATGCTGTGCCTCACTCAATGGATTCAAAGCCTGTGTCTGCACTTCACCAGCAGTCAACCTTCCAACTTCATAATAATAAGTTTCCAAAATGCCATTCTTGAGCAAAGTCTGAAAAGGCGAAGTTGTTAATCCTGAGGCTTCCAGCAACCTTTTCTTTGACACCTCCTTCAACGCACCTCCCGGCATGGTCCAACCAGAAAGTTCAATATACTTCATCAGAACAGCCTGCTGTTTAGGATACTTCTCCAAAAGTTCCAACTGCCTGTTCAGCATAGCCTCATTCAGAATTGTGGCATCCAATCTCACATGAAGTTCCACACGAGGCTTATAATTGCGCTTCAATTCTTCTTTTACAAATAACGCTTCCTTCTCAAGCAATGACTTAATGACCGGAAGGATATTCTTCAGCCCTGTATTCTTTTCTAGCTGAGTGACACACTGTTCATGGTCTGCACTCAGACTGTTCAATATACACAATTCCTTCTCCGATAAAGGCTTTTCCGATACGAAATCGGGATTATATTCTACTAAGGTCTCACTTTCCAGTTTCATTCCAGAAGGCAAAGCAGCCTTATAAACATCTCCCAATGTACACAGATAATACTCGGCCAACCACACCCAAAAGTCATATTGACGTTTCAACAAGACAGGTTGCTCGTCAAGTATCTCCATTATATCTTTTGTTTTATACTCAGTAGGAGCCGTATGGTGCACACGAACAACAATCGCTGTATAATACTTCTTCACACCAAACGGAACCACCACCCTACACCCACCTTTCACATGGTCTTCATATTCTACAGGTACAGAATAGGTATACTGCCCGAGAATGGGCAACGGCACAATGACATCTACAAAAGTTTTCATGGTGCAAAGGTACAAAAAATCCCCTTGTTCCATCCGCTATTCATTAAAAGCGACCTGAAACAAGGGGAATCTTTCTATTCACAAATGACCTTTTCTAAAACAAGTAAGCCAATGAAACCTGCCAAGTGTTCTTCTTCACACTGATAGTAGTTCCATCTTCCTCACATTTGGCCATTTTATTGATGCCGAAATTATAATTAGCACCCACTTGGAAATGACGGAAGAGCTTTACACCTGCACCGACATTGAATGTGGTGTAGTGTTTCTTTGCCTTAAACTGATTAGCAAACTGTCCACTTCCCACATTAAACCCAAACTGAGGACCGGCAGCCACATACACACCCAACCGGCTACTTCCGAAACTCCATTTCACATTGACAGGAATTTCCATCGACTTGAATGAATCATCTATTACCGACTGTGTACTTCTATTTACTGCACGTGCATCTACTTTGTTATATAAAGCAGCCACATCGACTCCAATACCTAATATAGGAAAAGTAAATTCAGCCATCGGACCGATAAAGAATCCCGACCTGTTTTCGCCATCAAACACATCTCCTGAGAAAGAGACTTTAGAAACATTAAGACCTCCCTTCAATCCGAAACGCAACTGCGCTTGCGCTGGCAATGCTATACAAACCAAACATAAGCACATTGCCAATAATGACATTTTCTTTTTCATTTTCATCTCACTCTTTTGTATTTACAAAGAGCAAAAGTAAACATTTTCCCGAAAAAACCAAATTATTACTTGATTTCCCAAGTATCGTTTGTTTCCAACAGTTCAGCAAACGAATGATAATTCTTTTTAGCCGAAACCTCTGCAATCTGTTCTTCCAATGCCTCATTATAGGTAGGAGCTTCCACATCACGAATCACTCCCAATGCTATCGGAAAGTCAGGTCCTTCCATTAAAGCCAACTTCAGCTGAAGCGTGTTATCCTGACAATGGGCATCATGTACCAAAATATCTTTTTCCGTAATGCCATTCTCTCCCAATTTCACCACCTTCAGTCCAAAACCTTCCTGCATTAATCCAAATTCATGCTGAGCACCGAACAACATCGGTTTACCATGTTCCAGATAAATTGCATTTCGTTCACGATCTTCTTTCTTAGCCACCACACTATGGGTACCGTCATTAAAAATCACACAGTTTTGAAGCACCTCTATCACTGAGGTACCCTTATGACGAGCAGCAGCCTTCAGCACTTCTACAGAAGGACCTCCATCTACTGCCACACAACGTGCAAAGAAACGCCCACGCGCTCCAAAACATAATTCCGCCGGACGAAACGGATCCTCCACTGTACCATAAGGAGAAGACTTGCTCACAAAGCCTCTACATGAAGTAGGCGAATATTGCCCTTTGGTCAATCCATAAATTCGATTATTCAGCAGAATGATATTGATATCAATATTACGACGGATAGCATGAATAAAATGATTTCCTCCAATTGCCAATCCATCTCCATCGCCTGAAATCTGCCAAATAGTTAAATTCGGATTGGCTATTTTGACTCCTGTAGCTATAGCTGCCGCACGACCGTGAATAGTATGCATGGCATAAGTATTCATGTAATAAGTCAAACGGGAAGAACATCCAATACCAGAAATCACCGCTGTTTCATAAGGCGGGATTCCCAGTTCAGCCAATGCCTTATGAAAAGAATTCAGAAACGCATGGTCACCACATCCCGGGCACCAGCGTGGCTGTCCACCTTTATAGTCAGCAGCCGTATATTTTGATTCGCTCATAAATTAATCCTCCATTATTTTAAGAAAAGCATCCACCAGTTCCTGTACCACAAACGGCTGGCCTTTTACCTGATTAAATTGATACAGATGAGATAAACCTTCTACTTTCATTCTAAGAAAACCAGCCAGTTGCCCCATATTCTGTTCTGCTACCACCACTTTCTTGTAGCGAAGCAATACTTCTGCCGCATTACGTGGCAAAGGATTGATGACATGAAAATGGGCCAAAGCCACTTTCTTGCCTTGACGCTGCAATGCATCCATTGCAGAATGAAGGTGTCCATAAGTTCCACCAAAACCTACAATCAGCAAGTCGGCATCATCAGCATCACCTTCTACTTCCAGTTCTGGAAGGTCGTCAGCAATACGAGCCACCTTTTCAGCACGAAGAACTGTCATCAAATGATGGTTTTCAGCTTCAGTTGAAATAGCTCCAGTTTCACTACTCTTTTCCAAACCTCCTATCCGATGCATAAATCCCTCAGTACCCGGAATAGCCCAATAGCGTACTCCATTTTCCGGATTACGCTGATAGGGAGTCCATGCTCCAGCCATTTCCGGCTTTACATAAGGAGGACAAATAGCCGGATAAGATGCCAAGTCTGGCAAATGCCAAGCTTCTGAGCCATTGGCTATATAAGCATCGGAGAGCAACACAACAGGTGTCATATGCTCTAAAGCTATCTTGCAAGCCGTATAGGCGGCATCAAAGCAATCGGTAGGTGAAGATGCAGCAATAACCGGCAGCGGACTTTCTCCGTTTCTTCCATACAATACTTGCAGCAAGTCTGTCTGCTCCGATTTTGTAGGCAGTCCGGTAGACGGGCCGCCACGTTGCACATCTATAATGACAAGAGGAAGTTCTGCTATTACCGCCAAATTGATAGCCTCACTCTTCAAACAGATTCCCGGACCGGAAGTGGTAGTCACCGCCAATGCACCTGCAAAGGCCGCTCCAACGGCCGATGCACAGCCGGCAATTTCATCTTCACACTGCACCGTTTTTACACCTAATGATTTATGCTTGGCCAGTTCATGCAGGATGTCTGTAGCGGGAGTGATAGGATAGGAACCCAAATACAACTGAAGCCCAGCTTTCTCGGCTGCTGCAATCAAACCGTATGCCGTAGCTTTATTCCCGTTTATATCCATATATCGTCCCGACTTATTCTGATTTTTAGGAGGAACCATATAGCTGGTAGAAACAGAGGCATGCGTGTTTTCTCCGAAATGATAGCCATCATACATCACCTTGATATTGGCTTCTGCTATTTCCGGTTTACGCGCAAACTTCTCCCTAAGCAACTTCTCACCTACCGACAAGTCGCGATGGAAAAGCCAACACACCAGCCCAAGGGCAAACATATTCTTGGTGCGCATAATGGTCTTATTATCCAATCCGCTGTCTTTAAGACTCTCCTTACACATGGTAGTAATAGCTGCTTCCACCACTTCATTCTTAATGCCTAATTCAGAAAATGGATTTTCAAGTTGAAATTGAGCCTTCTCTAAATCACGCTTAGTAAATGAATCTGTATCAATAATTATTACCGACTGAGGCTTACAATATTTATATTGTGTTTTCAAGGCTGCCGGATTCATCGCAATCAAAACATCACACTTATCGCCGGGAGTGTATACTTTATCCGATCCGATATGCACCTGAAAGCCGGAAACCCCAGTAAGAGTTCCTTGTGGAGCACGAATATCTGCCGGATAATCTGGGAACGTACTGATATCGTTACCTTCGGTAGCCGATATATTGGAAAACATATTTCCGGCAAGCTGCATACCGTCACCAGAGTCACCAGAGAAACGAACAACAACGTCCTCCAGTTCCTTGACCATCATTTCTTCTGCCATAATATTAAATTTAGTCTGATTTAATTAAAAACCTATTAATACAAAAATGGCGAACTTCCATTAAATAACAAAATAAAAGTCTGTTTATTTCCCGTTACCTAATCCTCTACCAACTTTTCAAGACTGATAAAAGGTTTTTTATTCTAAATATATTGGGATGTTACAAAATTTAATTACTTTTGTGACTCTATTGCCCTTGTAGTTCAACGGATAGAATAGAAGTTTCCTAAACTTTAGATAGGGGTTCGATTCCCCTCGGGGGTACAAAAAAGGAAGGATACCCTAATTGGCATCCTTCCTTTTTCTTCTTTATCACTACTGATAATTATTTGATTACATTCAATTCTTTTCCCACTTTAATAAATGCAGCAATAGCCTTGTCCAAATGAGCTTTTTCATGACCTGCCGACAACTGAACGCGAATACGTGCCTGGTCTTTAGGAACTACCGGATAATAGAATCCTGTTACATAGATACCTTCTTCCTGCATACGAGCTGCAAAGTCTTGAGACAATTTTGCATCATACAACATCACAGCACAAATAGCGCTCTGTGTAGGCTTGATGTCAAAGCCGGCAGCCAACATACGGTCGCGGAAATAAGTTACGTTTTCTACCAGTTTGTCATGCAAAGCATTGCTTTCCTTCAAAATATTGAACATTTCAAGGCTGGCACCCACAATAGCTGGAGCTACAGAGTTAGAGAACAAGTATGGACGAGAGCGCTGGCGCAACATTGCAATGATTTCTTTCTTACCTGTAGTGAAACCACCCATAGCACCACCAAATGCTTTACCCAATGTGCCAGTAAAGATATCAACCTTACCATATACATCAAACTGTTCTGCTACACCATGGCCTGTAGGACCTACCACTCCTGCAGAGTGAGATTCGTCTACCATTACCAAAGCATTGTATTTCTCTGCCAGTTCACAAATCTTGTCCATTGGAGCAACATTGCCATCCATAGAGAATACACCATCTGTGGCGATAATGCGATGACGCTGTGCCTGAGCTTCCTGCAAGCAACGTTCCAAGTCGGCCATATCTGCATTAGCATAACGGTAACGTTTTGCTTTGCACAAGCGTACACCGTCAATGATAGATGCATGGTTCAGCGAGTCTGAAATGATAGCATCTTCTTCTGTAAACAGCGGTTCGAACAAGCCCCCGTTAGCATCGAAGCAGGCAGCATATAGAATAGTATCTTCTGTATGGAAATATTCAGAGATAGCAGCCTCTAACTGTTTATGCAAATCCTGAGTTCCACAAATAAAACGTACAGATGACATACCATATCCATGAGTATCCATAGCACGCTTAGCTGCTTCAATCAGACGCTTGTTGTCAGATAAGCCCAAATAGTTATTTGCGCAAAAGTTCAATACTTCCTTATCACCACCTACTTGAATGTCCGCACGCTGTGGAGTTGTAATGATACGTTCGCGTTTATACAATCCGGCAGCTTCGATTGCTGCCAATTCTTTCACTAGAAAATCTTTAAAATCATTATACATAATTGTATCAAATTTAAGTCTTGATGGGTGCAAAGATGCACTTTTTTCTTGAAAAGAAGAACAAAACCTAAATAAATAACAATTTTTTGCGCTACGTAAAAGGTCTTATTGCTATATTTGCGCGATTTTAAATAAACCTAAAAGACAAATAAGATGAAAAATATCTTAATCATCGGTTCAACCGGACAAATCGGTTCTGAACTTACAATGAAATTGCGTAATACGTATACAGGTAACGTAGTAGCAGGCTATATTCCTTCAGCTGCTCCACAAGGCGAATTAAAAGAAAGTGGTCCATGTGAAGTAGTAGATATTACCAATGCTGCACAGATTGCAGAAGTGGTAGACAAATATCAGATTGATACAATCTACAACTTGGCAGCTTTACTCTCTGCTGTAGCAGAAACAAAACCACAGCTGGCATGGCACATCGGCATCGACGGATTGTGCAATGTTCTTGAAGTGTCAAGAGAAAAGAAGTGTGCTGTATTTACTCCTAGCTCTATCGGCTCTTTTGGTCCTGATACCCCTAAGGTAAAAACTCCACAAGATACTCTTCAACGCCCTAAAACAATGTATGGAGTAACTAAAGTGGCTGGCGAATTGTTGAGCGACTATTATTTCAACCGTTTTGGTGTAGATACCCGTTCGGTAAGATTCCCTGGTTTGATTTCTTATGTAACTCCTCCGGGAGGTGGTACTACCGACTATGCTGTAGACATTTATTATTCTGCAGTGAAAGGTGAAAAATTTGTATGCCCTATTGCAGCAGGTACATTCATGGATATGATGTACATGCCTGACGCATTGAGAGCATCTATCGAAATCATGGAAGCAGACCCCACTAAATTGGTTCATCGCAATTCTTTCAACATTGCATCAATGAGTTTCGACCCTGAAATCATCAGCAAAAAGATTAAAGAATATATCCCTCAATTTGAAATGGAATATCAGTTTGACAGTTTGCGCCAGGGTATTGCCGATTCATGGCCAGACTCTTTGGACGACACTTGCGCTAGAGAAGAATGGGGATGGAAACCTGAATATGACTTGGACGGAATGACTCGTGACATGATTGAAAAATTGAAAATCCGCTTCAACAAATAAATATCTGTTATTTATAAAAAAGCCGTTTCAGCTGTTTATACCAACAACTGAAACGGCTTTTTTATTTTTGCAGTATCAAAAACAATAATTCCTCAGTCTATTATAGCAATAGTTCGTTATATTCACTAAGCCCAAGTCTTGTGGCAATAATAAATGAGTGCTTACAAAAACGACAATCTTCTCATCGTTTTATTGCCAGTTAAAAAATGTAAACCATCCATCTGATACTTCCTCGTTTACGCACTGGTATCCGAGTGTCACCAAAGAAAGGATTCTCACGGCTCCATTTTCCATCTATCTCCTTATATCTCAAACCAGTAAGCCTATTTTTTTGCCTATTCTATTTTCATGCTAAGAGAGCAAAATCCATATAAAAAACACAACTTTCCCTCCCGTTATTTGACCACTTCCAACCATTTCATCCAAATCGTCGGCATATTTTTACCCAATCTTCTAATTATTTCAGCGAAAATAATTAAATATTTTCCCGAAAATGATTACATAATTCCCCGAAAACACCAGTATGATTTTACCCCCTCTTCATAAAACAGGTAGAAATTCTCCCATTTTTTCTCTCTAAATGATGCAATCCTACCCTATCCAAATGTTATAGAATGTACACAAATGTGCTTTTTCTTTAACACAAAACAATACTTCGGCAATATTTGCCGTTAATCAATATCATTAAGATAGGACTTAGAGAACCTGCTTTTGATATTTTAATACAATAATTACGCGATTAATATCAAATCAGAGTATTGGGAGCTATCTTCCCCAAAAAAAGTCCAAGTACCAGAAACAAAAGGAATGTGGATATTACTGATTTCCTGTTTGGCAATTCTCAGTTTGTTCATCGTATATATA
This sequence comes from Phocaeicola sp., assembly GCA_029257865.1. Lineage (GTDB taxonomy): Bacteria > Bacteroidota > Bacteroidia > Bacteroidales > Bacteroidaceae > Phocaeicola. Next base: position 70,872 of record JARIAN010000099.1, on the reverse strand, counting down.
TGTTATTCGTCTTAATAGCTGTTCTAAGAAATTTTCTCCGGACAACATTACACATAGGACTAGCCAAAACAAGCTTAAGTATCAATAAACTGCATATCTAACTGAAAAGTGGCCATCATAGAATAAAGGAACAGACTTTTTGGAAAAAGCAGAGGTAATAATGAAAACTATGATTGAAAGACAAAAAAATTAATGATGTACCGGGGTAATAGGTATAGCAAAATGCCGTAACATCTCGTAAAATGAACAATTTCCGCCATATAGTTTACAGTGATAACTATATCACATAAAAAAGATGGTATATCTTAATATCTGTCCGACATTGGATATACCATCTTCTCTTTAATCAATATTTCATATCAAATCCTCTCCCAGATCATATTTCTATAGAAATACCTTGATATAAAATACCATTTTATCAAATCATAAATCTACTTATTCCAATACTTATTCCAATCCTATTTCATCCACAAAGATAAATCCAGGATCACCTTTACCCCAATGCCATGCTGGCAAGCTATACTCAGGTTTCGCAATGAATTTCACATAACGGGCCTGCAACGGCTCAAAAGCCAACTCATGGGTAACGATACCGTTCTTGTCTTTTTCAGACATCGCCGGGAATGACTGCGATTTCACTTCACGGAAATTTTTGCCATCCTCAGAAACAGCTATAGCAAACTGTCTCAAGTCGAGTACTTCATCACCAATTTCCAAGCAAAGACGCACCCATGCTTTACTGATGGTTTCAGGTTTTCCCAAATCGACTACTGCTTCCATGTCGTTCTTATAAAAAGCAATCCAATGACCTGTACCATAGCTTTTACCTCCAGCTATACCATCTACAATAGTCTGTTCGCCTTTAAACTTATATCGCTTGTTAATAGGCTGAAGCATGGTAATAGGTTTCAATGTGGCTTTATTGAAAGTCAGGTCTTTCGACAATACCAACGAAGGCTTTCCGTCACGCATAGCCACAGCTCTCAGTTGAACAGTCTGATTGATTTTCAATGTATCAGCATACAATTGAGATTGTTCTGTCGGCATACTTCCGTCTAAAGTATAATACACCGGAGCATTATCAATTGTCATTAAAACAACTTTCATCACCCCTTCTTTAAAATCTGGAAGATATTCCGCAGAAACTCCCTTCACATGCTTGGCGTAATTATACTGCTGCATGTCATAAGATTCCAGCAACAATGGCAAACGTTTCAAGAAATAACCATAATCTTTCTTTTCAGGCATAGTCCATTGCACTTCTGACAAAGCAGCCAAGCGAGGCAATTCCATATATTCTACATGACTATAGGTAGGTATATATTCTGTCCACAAGTTAGCCTGTACACCCCAAATATATCCAGTTTCCTCTTTACTCAAATCATCTGATACAGGTTCGAAACTATATACTTTTTCAACCGGAAGAAATCCACCGATAGCCAAAGGTTCAGAATCAATGTCTGCCGACTGATAATAGTCGAAATACATGTGCGTATTAGGGGTCATGATAACCTGGTGTTTCATTTTTGCAGCTTCAATACCACCTACCACTCCACGCCATGACATAACGGTAGCATCTGGAGCCAGACCACCTTCCAAAATTTCATCCCATCCGATGATACGACGTCCTTTTTCATGAAGGAATTTTTCAGCGCTGCTGATTACATAGCTCTGAAGGCGCTGTTCTTTTGTATGATGCTTGTCTGATTTCAGACCCAATTCTTTAATCTTTGCTTGACATTTAGGACAAGATGCCCAACGTACTTTCGGACATTCATCACCTCCCACATGAATGTATTCGGAAGGGAACAGTTCAGTCACTTCACCCAATACATCTCTAATAAACTGCATTGTCTTGTCATTACCGATACAAAGCACATCATCAGAAACTCCCCAACGCTGCCACAACTGGTAAGGACCACCTGTACAACCAAGTTCCGGGTAAGCAGAAAGTGCTCCCAGCATGTGTCCTGGAAGGTCTATTTCTGGGATTACTGTAATAAATCGGTCTTGAGCATAAGCTACAATGTCTTTTATCTGCTCTTGGGTATAGAAACCTCCATGAGGAATGCTGTCATTAGTGTCCCAATCTTTACCGATAACAGTGCCCGAACGCATTGAGCCGATTTCGGTCAGCTTAGGATATTTCTTGATTTCTACACGCCATCCCTGGTCATCTGTAAGATGCCAATGAAAACGATTCATGTTATGCATAGCCAACATATCAATGAAACGCTTCACTGAGTCTGCCGGGAAGAAATGACGTGACACATCAAAATGCGCTCCACGGTAAGCAAACCTTGGATAGTCTGTAATGGTTGCTGTCGGGAAAGTAACATTTATCTTCTCTCCAGCTTCAGCCATCGACTTACGTAAAGTCTGGATACCATAAAATACTCCTGCCTCTGTAGCACCGGTAATTGTAATCAACTCCGGCTGAACTTTCAATACATAAGCTTCAGGATTGTCAGAAACAGCACCTTTTTCCAAAACAATTGCATTTTGGCCTGACGACTGTTCTGTAACCGACAATCTTTTACCCGTCTGTTCAAAAATATACTCAGCCAGGAATTCGGCATTACGCTGCATTGCTGCATTACCCTTGGGGTATACAATGACTGTCTGATTATCCAATACAAACTCACCGTCATTCGATGATACAATTTCTTGTGGTAAAGGAATAACTCCATAGTCAGCTTGTTTTACCACTCCCGATGAACAAGAGAAAAGTCCACCGCACATCAAAACAGAAAAAAGGACTCGTTGAATCTTCATTTATTATTAAACTTAAGTGAATAATTATCTAGCTATTTGACTGCAAAGATACGCAAAATTCTCAAATCATCCTTGAGTCAAAAAAAGGCCTGTCTGGAAATAGCTCCCGACAGGCCTTCTTGTCTTTTAAAATATATCTTATCTGAATTAAGCCTGAGCTTTTTCAGCTTCCGACATTTTATGTCCCATTGTAAGATATGCTACCGGAGCAGCTACAAACAATGATGACAGTGTACCGATTACCACACCCAAAATCATGGCAAACGCAAAACTTCTAATGCTGTCACCACCCAGGATGATGATACTCAACAATACAATCAATGTACTCAGCGAAGTATTGATAGTACGACACAAGGTAGTATTCAATGAGTCATTGAACAAATTTGCACGGTCACGTTTCGGATACAAGTGGAAGAACTCACGAACACGGTCGAAAATAACCACCTTGTCGTTGATAGAGTAACCAATTGCAGTCAAGATAGCACCGATGAAAGTCTGGTCGATTTCCAATGAGAATGGAGCCCAACCATAACACAATGAATATGCTCCAATGATTAATGTAGTATCAAGTGCCAAAGCAATGGTAGCTCCCACACTATATGCAATGTTACGGAAACGAAGCAAAATATAAAGACCGATAGCTAATACAGCCAACAATACTGACCATACCGCAGATGTCTTGATGTCATCGGCAATACTTGGTCCTACCTTCTGAGAACTGATGATTGAACCTCCGGCACGATTATCACGGTCGATAAAGATTTCCAATGTAGTACCCTGTCCTAACAGATTGCCGTCTTTCAAGGCATTATAAAGGAACTCTTCAATTTCAGCATCAATTGTTGGAGATTCTTCTTCAATACGGTAGTTAGTAGTCACACGGATAGTCTTTCCGTCTGTACCCAAAGCAATAGCCTGCACATTGGCATCGCCAACTTTCTGCTGAAGCAAACTACGTACAGTTTCAGGCTGAACAACCTGTTCAAACTGAACTACGAAGTTACGTCCACCAGTAAAGTCAATACTCTGAGCCAAACCACGTACAAAGAACGAAACAACACAAGCTAGCAAAACAATACCCCATACAGTAAACGCACGCTTAGAAACTCCCATAAAGTTATAGTGCACATTCTGCATCAGATTCTTTGAAATACCTGTAGTGAAAGTCAAATTTAACCACTTGTCCTTGTTCATAAAGTGTTCGTAAACCAAACGTGTCAAGAATACGGCAGAGAAGAACGAACAAAGGATACCAATAATCAAGGTAGTGGCAAAACCACGGATAGGACCTGTACCGAAGTTGAACAGGATTATACCTGTAATAATAGATGTCAAGTTAGAGTCGAAGATAGCAGAGAATGCATTAGAATAACCTTCCGACAAAGCCTGACGTACACCCTTTCCAGCCTTCATTTCTTCTTTTGTACGTTCATAAATCAAAACGTTAGCATCTACAGCCATACCTAAAGACAACACCATACCGGCGATACCAGACATCGTCAAAGCAGCCTGGAATGATGAAAGGATACCCAAAGTAAAGAAGAAGTTTACAAACAATGCCAAGTTTGCAACCATGCCCGGAATGAACCCGTACATAGCACACATATAAAACATCAATACAACCAATGCAACAACAAATGACATTGCACCCTGATTGATAGATTCCTGACCCAAAGAAGGGCCAACGATATCTTCCTGAACAATACGCGCAGGAGCCGGCATCTTACCAGTCTTCAATACATTAGCCAAGTCTTTTGTCTGCTCTGGAGTAAAGTTACCTGAGATTTCTGAGTTTCCTCCCGAAATTTCACCTCTTACATTTGGAGCGCTGTATACATATCCATCCAATGCAATAGCAATAGCACGTCCAGCATTCTGCTTGGTAAGAACAGCCCATCTACGAGCACCTTCTGTATTCATTGACATACTTACAGCAGGTTTGTGGAACTGGTCGTAAGTATCTCTTGCATCAGTAATCACATCACCTTCCAATGGAGCACGTCCGTTACGTTCCGTCGACTTGATAGCATAAAGTTCAAAGATTCTTCCTGATTTATCCCATTCAGAAGCAGCAACACTCCACATCAACTTCAAGTCACGAGGCAAGATTGCCTTGATTTCCTTTGCATTCAAGATGCTGTTTACAGCAGCAGTATCTTTATGGTCAGCGTAACCCACTACTGCACCTACCCCATTCTGGTTCAACTGCAGTATAGACAAGAGAGGATGCTCTTTCTTGATGCGTTCCATGTCAGCAGCAGAAGTAGTGCTTTCACCTTTCAATGCAGCAGCCAAGCTATCTTTTGCAGATACAGCAACCTTTTCCACTTCAGCAGTTTCTTCTTTTTCAGAATCTGTAGAAGACAGAACCGCCAAGTCGCGAGCGCGAACATCAGCAGAAGCTAATACTGGAACGATTTCTTCTGCTTTAAAAGTTTCCCAGAATTCTAGGTTAGCAGAACCCTGCAACAATTTTCTTACACGTTCTGGTTCTTTGATGCCAGGGAGTTCCACCATGATACGTCCCATCTTTCCTTCCAAATTCTGGATATTAGGCTGAGCCACACCAAAGCGGTCAATACGTGTACGCAATACATTATATGAATTTTCTACTGCAGCTTTTACTTCTTCTCTCAACACAGCTTCTACTTCAGCATCAGTGCTACGAGTATTTACTCTGTCCTTCAGCTGCTGAGTAGCAAACAATTCAGCCAAGTTTCCGTTCGGAGCCAACTTCTTATATTCACGAACAAACAGTGTGATATAATCCTCCTGACTTGTAACCTGTAATTTAGCAGCTACTGCCACTGCCTTATTGAATGCTTCATCTGTCTTGTTGTCAGCCAAAGCCTTTACTACATCGGGTACAGAAACTTCCAAAATAACGTTCATACCACCTTTCAGGTCAAGTCCTAACCCGATTTCCATTTCACGACACTGTTTCAGCGTATAGCTACCCAGCCAAACCTTTTCATTCTGTATTGAATCTAGGTAATGTGATTCACCCTTCGGATCTTCTGCCGCCTTGTTCATATGATAGCGGGTCACAAAAGAGAACGAAAGATAGAACACACATACAACGGTTAGCAAGAACGCAAAAACCTTTACGAATCCTTTGTTTTGCATGTTACTTAATTTATTATTTTACTTTATTATCTATATACGTTTATTCAAGGTTGCAAATATAGTTTTTTTTTCATTCACATAAGGAATGGTTTTTAAATTATTCTCTAACAACAAAGAAAAATTACAGAAAATTCTCCTTATTATAATCAAGTTGATATAGAATCGAATAGTTTACAGACTTATTTCTGTAAAATACACCATATAGGATAATGGTCGGATGCAGTAATAGAGTGATCCACTTCACTATGCAGTACTTTGAATGCCGGAGAAGCAAACAAATGGTCTATCCGAAAATAAAAACGGTCTTGATGAAAACTGATACCAGGACCGAATCCTGCTTCCACATAAGTGTCTTGAAGCCCCTTTCCGATAGTATGATGCGCATAGGAGATAGGAGAATCATTAAAATCACCGCAAACCACTAAATAACGAGCTGTATTACGAGCTATCACATCAGCTATGGCATCGGCCTGTACAGCACGTATCTTTGCTGCGACTGCAAACTTCGACAGAAGATACTTCCCTTTTTTCTTCACTAGCCCGCCATGATCTAATGAGTGGAGAATCTCTGAATACTCCTGCTTATCGTGCACATCTAGTTTGTTGGATTCCAAATGATTATTGACCAGCACCAATGTGTCGCGCCCCATTTTTAACCGATAGACTACGCTTCCGTTATATTGACTGGCATAAGACACCCGCTTGGCTGAAAGAATTGGATAGCGTGAATAGCAGGCCAACTGGTTTCCGCCGCCTAAAGTGGTAATCTTACGATAAGGATAGGCCGAAAGAGTCTTTCTGATTCTCCTTTCCGTAATATGCCCACTCAAGCGATACTCCTGTAAACAAATCACATCTGCCTCACTGTCTCTCAAATACGACAATATAGCAGACGGCTTTCCTGTGTCTTCTAAAAATCCCGCTATATTATAAGACAATATCTTGATACTCTCCTTTGGCTCCTCCGACATGAAGTTTATCGGGAAATAGATTCTTACGGCAGGCCACCCCAATAACAAGAACGCCAATGATAACAGTCCCCACCTCACACGTATCACCATCCAAAAGATAGCAAAAAATAGAACTCCCAAAGCTAAAAAAGGAAAGACTAACCCCAAACAGGAAATAGCCGGAAACCGCTCCGGAGAAATATATGGAGAATAGGCACAGCATAAAAAGCCGATACTAAGTCCGACATTAGCCAACAACAACACTTTCTGCAAAATACTTCCCAATAGTTTCATTGTTTATAGCTACAATAAATGGCCGATAATCTTTTCCAGATACCGACCAGTCCATTCTTATTTCTTACTTGCATCAAACAAGCTTTTTTTCTCCTCTTCAGTCAGACTTCCATATCCCGACTTACGAAGTTTATCTAATATACGGTCCACTTCATCCGAACGCTCTTTTTTTTGAGTATTGTACTCATAGTCGCTCTGCCTGCTTCCATAGTGAACTTTCATCTTAGGTTTCTTTGAAGCAGGTTTCCATTTTCCTCCTACAAAGTCTATAGTTCCATTTATCCATCGGGTAAAATCTCTCCCTTTACAAAGCCCTACAGAAAAGGCCCATCCAGCCAAAGCACCTCCTAAATGAGCTATGTGTCCACCTGCATTGTCGGAAGTCATGAAAAGCAGGTCCAAGACAATCATAAATATTGCCACAAAACGCAATTTCACACTGCCCAAGAACAAAAACTGCACCGAGTATTCCGGCTGTCGCTCTGCCGTTGCCACTACAATAGCCAATACCGAAGCTGAAGCGCCTAGCAGAAAAGAACCGTACTTATAATCTTCAAAATAAGGAAACACATTATAAGATAGCAGATAAAGCAATCCACCACAAATTCCCCCCAAGACATACAGTCCGCGCAAATGGCGCGAAGAAAAGAACTGCAAGAACAAACGCCCAAACCAATAAAGCCAAAGCATATTGAATAATACATGCAATATGCCTGCATGCATAAACATATAGGTAATCAATGACCAAGGCTGACGTATGAAACGTTCCGTCCAGGCAGGCATCTCCAAATAATTCGCCCATAACACAGACGGCAACTTGAACAAGGTACAGAACACATTGAACAATGTAACAATCAGGAAGACTACTACATTAATATAGATTAAGCGAACTACTATATCCCCTCTGCTAAACCCGTCTTTCAGGTTAGTGAAAAATCTGCCTTCCTCCACCATTTTGCTTTCTCCAATAAAGTATTAATATCAATCCGAACAGCATACCGCCCAAATGTGCAAAGTGTGCTACTTGGTCACTCGCTCCCAAGCCCAACAGCAATTCTATGACTGCATACCCCACGACAAAATATTTAGCCTTGATTGGGACTGGAATAGGAAAGACAAACAACTGATTGTTTGGAAACAACATTCCAAAAGCCAACAGAATTCCATATACAGCTCCAGAAGCCCCTACGGTTGTCATCGTATCTAAAAATTCCGCCATCGGTATGATACCATAGCCTGTATCGACTGTTGAATAATGCACCCAGCTGTTTATGTATTGGATATACTGTACACCTTCTTGTACCAAACCGGCACCGACACCACAAATCAGATAATACACTAAAAAGCGCTTCGGCCCCCATACCTGCTCCAAGACTGCACCAAACATAAACACAGCAAACATGTTGAAAAACAAATGCTGGAAATTGGCATGCATAAACATATAGGTAACCAACTGTAACAGATTAAAGCTAGACCCCATGAAAAAATGAAGTCCAAACATACTCTCAGCATCTATACCATAACGCTCGGCCACAATTGTAACAAAGAAGCATAGCGCATTAATAATCAATAGATTCTTCGTTATTACAGGAAGATTTCTCATAATTGTTTTCTATTATCGTTCATAACTCATTTTACAATACTATCACGCAAAACTAACAAACTTTCCGGGCCCATATTAAACAACAAGTCTACAATGCTCAGGTTTGGCAAAAATCCTAATTTGGCATCAAACACTTGATAATAAGAACAAGGATTGAAATTGGAATCAAACTGCTCATAATCCTTCTTTGGGTGAATTATTTCCCGGAAATCATCTGCCCCTAAAGGAACGGCCTCATAATCATTAGTAGGCAACAACATTGGCTGCAAATCTATCTGCTCACAAATCCACTGACAAAGTTCCAAATTGAAATCAAACAAAAACTCATATCTCTGTTCGTAAAAACGTGCCAAGTCATCTGAATAATAATCAAAAAAAGGACTCTGCTTATAAGCAGCCACCAACGCATTCCAATGCACATGACGCCATTTGCCATGATCAGAAATCCTAATGTCCTTCATAGAGCACTTAGGAGACTCGTTCTTCTCGGTAGGAATAGTCAACGAAAGCGGACCATCAGCCGAAGCAATCATACAACGATTACGATAGGTCTGCTTCATATAATGATCATGTTGCTCGATATAGGCTTTCCCATATTGATATAATTTGACATAATATTCCACCGGAGCCAGGTATGCCGAGCTCAGGATTACTTCATCTTTCATATTTTTATTGCACATACTCTAAAAAACGTTCTTTAGAAACAGGGTACCATATTCGCCATGCCTTGCCAATCAGATGACTTTCCGGCACAAATCCGAACAAACGGGAGTCACATAGATTTACCGGGTCATTGGCCGTCATCCAATAATAATCTTGAGTAAACACATATTCCTTTACTGGCTTACCTTCCACCCACAAGGTATCTCCTTTCACCACAGCCTGCTTTCCTTCATGCAAGCAAATGGTATTACATATCAATACCTTGTTCCAAGGATAAACCTTAATTGACTTTCCTTTAGAAGGAACTACATACGGATACCCGCTATCATCGTTTAAAGCTTTGTCTAAAGGGGTGAAATGTACATAATCCCCTCCTTTTTGAGTCAACAGATACAACTCATAAGCACTGAAACTACGGATATAGTCACCTTGCTCAGTATATCCCACCAAGGTATTACCTTCAATGCCTACTACGTCTAACAAAGCCAATACCACATCTTCTTTATGTCCCGGATAAGTATAAAACGACTTGCTGTCAGGACTATATACAGCACTGTGCGTATCCAGCATTTCTTTGTTCAACATCAAGGTGTCTCCCGGACAACCGGTACAACGACTGATAAACAAAGAAGCACGCTCCAGGCTCATGGAAGAAGCCGACCGAGGATTGTTAAACAATACAATATCTCCCAATGAAACTCTTCTCCCGCCTATCCGATGATAACCCAGCAAAGAAGGGAAAGGCAAACGCAGACCATAACTCCACTTGTTAACCAACACTGCTTCTCCCGGATACAGACTGTTTTCCATTCCAGACGAAGGGATGAAGCAGGAAGTTACAAGAAAAGTCTTGACCAGCAGCACCGACAAAACTACCGTCACCACCAGTTTCCACTTGATTATGTATCTCCTCCTCTTACTCAAACCAAATTATCATCTATGTATTTCCTGTTTCAAGGCAACAAAACCCTTTTACAGATTCTTGCTGCCTTCTTTTCTTTATTTAATTGAATCAACGAATCGGAACAATCTATCCCAACGTATTTTTCCATTCAACCAAGTACGGTCTTGATTTAAAGAAAGCCAGATAAAAATTGGCTTACCTACGATATGGTCTTCCGGCACAAAGCCCCAGAAACGTGAGTCTGCCGAATTGTGGCGGTTATCTCCCATCATCCAGTAATAATCCATCTTAAAAGTATATTGGTCTGTCTCTTGTCCGTTAATATAGATTTTACCGTCTTTCACTTCCACTTCATTGCCTTCGTAAGCATGAATAGGACGCTCGTACACAGGAAGATTATCCAATGTCAAAGTAATAGTCTCCCCTTTCTTAGGAATCCATACCGGACCGTAGTTATCCACAGTCCAACCAGTTTCCTTATTAACAGGATACAGTCCTCCAGCATTATCTTCAGGAACATTGGTTATAGATTTCACCAAGTCTTTACGAGACAGCAAAATTGCTTTTGTCACTTCGGTCAGTGGCATATTATAAATGGACTCCTCTGGATAATAAGTCGACAAATCTTCTCGGCTAATACCCAATTCCAGACAAAAATCTTCCGGCAACTGTCCTCTAGTATGTACCATGTACCGATATTGTACATTATCCGGTTCTTTGTTTGCCTTACCATCCAAATAGATTATGCGGTCTTTAATTTCAAGTGTCTGTCCTGGTAAGCCCACGCAACGTTTTACATAGTTTTCCCTACGGTCAACCGGACGATATACAATATCCCCAAACATTTTAGGGTTTTCATTCATATATTTGCGACCTGCATGATAATAAAAATCATAAACCTGACGCTGCTGTTCCAACGAAAGACTAGCCATATCTACTGGCTTCGACAATTCCTTACCTATCTGATAACTCATACGATAGATATCTTCTGCCGGAACAGAAGTTGCCACAGTATCGCCAGCAGGAAAGTTAAATACAACAATATCATTCAGCTGTACTTTACCCAATCCATCTACTCGTTTATACCCCCATTTAGGCCATTCCAGATACGACTTGCAATTGAAAACCGGAAGTGTATGCTGGGTAAGCGGCATATGAAGCGGAGTTTGTGGCACACGTGCCCCATAGCTCATCTTACTCACAAACAGATAGTCGCCTACCAACAATGATTTCTCTAATGATGACGAAGGAATAACATAGTTCTGAAAGAAATACAAATTCACGAAGTAAACTGCCACCAATGCAAATACAATAGCATCTACCCATCCCATCACCGTCAACACCATTGGATTGGTAGATTGTTTCCACCATGTCCAAGGAATCTTCTTGGTAATATATGCATCAAAAATAAACGGAATTACAAGAACTCCCAACCAACTTCTAAGCCAAACAAGAAAAAGAATGTATAAAGTAAGGACTACTCCAAACTTGATCCATTGTCTATATGATACTTGTGTCATATTATCCATCAAAATTGAAATAAATCATTCATGCCCAAGAAGCCTGCATGCTGAGCTGTATATTCAGCAGCCAGAACTGCTCCCAAAGCAAATCCTTTACGGTTCTTTGCATCATGTGTGATTACAATAGAATCTGCCTCCGACTCATAACATACAGTATGAATACCCGGCACTTCACCTTCACGTATTGCACTGACAGGCAGTTCGTTTGGAGCACACGCAGTAGTTCCGCTTACCGAGCCGTCGGGAGCAGTCAATGTGCCCATCACCCATTTGTCTTTACGGTCCAAGTTTTCCAAAATACCTTCTGCCAATGTGATAGCAGTACCACTTGGAGCATCCAACTTATGCACATGATGTGTCTCTACCATAGAAACCTCATAATTTCCAAACTGATTCATGATATGAGCCAAATATTTGTTGACAGCCGAAAAGACAGCCACACCCAAACTGAAATTAGATGCCCAGAACAAAGTCTTTCCTTCCTCTTTACACAGGCGACGCATCTCTTCTCCATGTTCACTCATCCATCCGGTACTACCCGACACCACTTTTACACCTTGCTTGAATGCTTCCAAACAATTGCCGTAAGCTACCGACGGGGCTGTAAATTCAATGGCCACATCTGCAGAGCGGAACGCTTCCGATGCAAAGTCCTGATGGTTGTTAACATCAATAATGCTTACTATTTCATGTCCACGTGAAAGGGCAATCTGTTCTATCTCCTTGCCCATTTTTCCATATCCTATCAATGCTATTTTCATAAAATCTGAATTATTTTAGCTACAAAGATAGTGTTTTTCATTATTAATCATTACATTTAGTGAACATTTACACCTCGTTAACATGGAACAACTTTTACATTATGCTTGGAAGCACAAACTTTTTGGGCTAAAGCCATTACAGACTACCGACGGCATCCCGCTGGAAGTGATAGACCCTGGACTCTCTAATCCGCATGCCGGCCCTGACTTTTTCAACGCCAAAATAAAAATAGACCAGGTAGTATGGGTGGGAAATGTAGAAATACACTCACAGACATCCGACTGGTTCAAGCACCATCACCATGAGGACCCCACATACGACTCCGTTATTCTTCATGTTGCTGAAAAAGTAGACACCATATTACACAGAAGCAATGGTGAAATTATCCCACAAATGGAACTCCACTGTCCGGAATCTTTAGAGAGAAATTACACCGCCCTCTTGCAAGAGGACCGATATCCTGGATGTTTCCGAATCATTTCGCAACTACCTGCATTTACCATACACAGTTGGCTGTCTGCCTTACAGATAGAGCGATTTGAACAGAAAGCCAAACAAATAGAATCAATCCTTGAGCAGACCAACCATGATTGGGAACAAGCTTTCTTCATTACTCTTGCACGCAATTTCGGATTTGGAGTAAACAGTGACGCTTTTGAATTATGGGCTCATCATATTCCGCTTCAGGCAGTCAATAAACACCGGGACAGTCTTTTCCAAATAGAAGCATTCTTTTTCGGACAAGCCGGACTCTTACAGGAACTACCCACCGATGAATATACTACACAACTTATCAAAGAGTACCAATATCTGGCACATAAGTTCAACCTGTCCCCTTCAAGCGATTGCCGATGGCGATTTCTACGAATGCGCCCAGGTAACTTTCCGCATATCCGCATTGCCCAATTAGCCTGCCTATATCATCGTTCGCAAGGCCTGCTCTCCCAACTGATGGAAGCAGAAACACTCAAACAGCTACAAAATCTCTTCAAAGGAGGCACTTCCGAATATTGGTACACACATTTCAGATTTGGAGAAGAATCTCCTTCTCAGCACCGGAGCATCAGTTTATCTTCTATCAATCTGCTGATTATCAACACAGTCATACCTTTTCTGTATACCTATGGTCGACATCGTAACGAGGAAATGCTTTATCAGCGTGCCAGCAACCTGCTGGAAGAAATGAAACCGGAAAACAATCACATCATCCGGCTATGGGAGGAATGTGGCATCAAAGCAGCCCATGCCGGAGATTCACAGGCTCTCATCCAACTGAAGAAAAATTATTGTGACGTCAAGAAATGCCTGTTCTGCCGCTTTGGATATGAATATCTGAAAGCCTCCCCCATCGTCTGAAGTTTCAGCATAAAGCTGCTGCCACGCACTGCAGATACTGATCCAGGCGACTACTTTTCAATATCTGCTTTCGTACTTTCTTTTCCAAATCCGGAAGCAGATATTCCCACATTGTCTTGAGTTTCTGTACCAACTGAGTTTCTCCCCCTTCCATTATAGAATCATAATGCGCATACATCAGCTGGTGCATTTCATATACCTTCTGATACAGTTCTTTTTGAGACATCAGCTTTCCTGTACGGATGGCAACAGCCAAAGAAGGGTCGGCCAGCAGCCCACGCCCCAGCATCACCCCATTCAAAGCAGGATATTCCTCCAGTAAACAAAGAGCCTGACTCAAATGCTGTATATCTCCATTATAAACGAGAGGCAACTCACATTGCGCATAAAAAGCACGAAAAGTTTCCATATCGACCTTTCCTTTATATTGCTGCCGCCCTATACGAGGATGAAGGGTGAGCTGCTTCACACACGAAACATTCAATAAAGGCAACAGTTCTCTCCATTCTTCCGCCACTTCCCAACCCAATCTCATCTTTACCGAAAAACGCACCTGAGGCCAATGCTTCATTTCATCCAGCAAAGCCTTCACACGGTCAGGAAAAGGTAACAAGCCAGCCCCTTTCCCTTTGTTCACAATCAAAGGAAAAGGACATCCCATATTCAAATCAATCTCATCATGCCCCTGCTCACACAGAAAAGTAACCAACGCAGCCAGTTCTTCTGGAGTAGCCGCCACTATTTGAGGAACCAAATGTTGTACCTGGTTCTGTGCAGCAGCAACCTCACGACGGTCTTTATTGCGTACTGACCCTTTCTCCAAACGAACAAAAGGAGTATAATAAGTATCGACGGCACCAAATACCCGTTCGTGGGCATTGCGCCAGGCAGCCTCCGTAAATCCTTGCAAAGGAGCTGCACAAATTGATTTCATAATCTCTTGCATAGCGTAGACAAATATAGGGAATAATTCGTTACCTTTGTAAACATTGGATAATAAACCCTACTATATGAACAAATACATCTTCGAAATGAAAATGAAAGTCCGTGACTATGAATGTGACCTTCAAGGCATCGTAAACAACGCCAACTACCAGCACTATATCGAACATACCCGCCATGAATTCTTGTCATCGGCAGGCATCAGTTTTGCACGCCTACATGAAGAGGGAGTAGACCCGGTAGTGGCTCGTCTGAACATGGCATTTAAGACTCCTTTGAAAAGTGGAGATGAATTCATATCAAAACTCTATCTGAAGAAAGAAGGTATCAAGTATGTATTTTATCAAGATATCTTCCGCCTGCCAGACATGAAACCTGTCATCAAGTCTACGGTAGAAACAGTTTGTCTCATTAACGGCAGGCTAGGAAGCAGTGAACTGCTCGATACGACTTTTTCTGATTACCTACAACCATGAACACCCAAGAAACAATTTACCGGATGGCTCTCACCCGGCTTCCGGGAATTGGCATTACAGGAGCACGAAACCTGCTTCGGGCAACTGGGCAAGCCAGCGTTTTATTTGAACAGACACAAGAGCTTCCCGACTTGATTCCAGGTATCGCCCCACGGATACTACAAGCTTTTGACGCTCCAGATATCCTTCGCCTTTGTGAAGCAGAACTTAACTTTGCAGAAAAGAACCAGATAGCTTGTCTTACAGAAGACAATGAAGACTACCCTTCCCGTCTGCGCGATTGCAGTGATGCCCCCTTGGTACTTTTTTATCGTGGTAATGCCAACCTTAACCAATTACATATTATCTGTATGGTAGGCACACGCCATGCCACCGACTACGGAAAAGAAATTTGCCGGCAATTTATAGAAGAACTGAAGGATATGCTGCCAGACGTGCTCATAGTAAGCGGGTTGGCCTACGGCATTGATATACATGCACACCGGGCAGCCCTACAATATGGACTGAACACCATAGGAGTACTGGCACACGGGTTAGACCGAATCTATCCGGCTGCACACAGAAATACGGCAGCTGAAATGCTGAACCACGGCGGCCTGCTTACTGAATTCACCAGCGGAACCAATCCGGACCGACAGAACTTTGTGAGAAGAAACCGAATCATTGCCGGTATCAGTGATGCTACCATCGTAGTAGAATCGGCAGAAAAAGGAGGCTCACTCATTACTGCTGACATTGCCGAAAGCTATCACCGGGACTGTTTTGCTTTCCCGGGAAGAATCAACGATCCTTATTCTACGGGATGCAACCTACTCATCCGCACTAATCGGGCGTCCTTGCTTCAAAGTGCAGAAGAACTGGTAACCGCCATGGGATGGGAAAAAGACAGTAACCGTCCAGAAGCTATACAACGCCAATTATTCCCTGAACTCTCTACCGAAGAAAAACAAATCATCGAGATGCTAATGAAGCACTCCGATGGAGCACAAATCAATACGCTGGTTGTGCAATGCAATATTCCTATCAACCGAATGACCGGTATCTTATTTGAGTTGGAAATGAAAGGTATGATACGCACCTTGGCAGGAGGAGTCTATAAATTAATCTAATCAACTACTGAATACTTTATGAGAAAAAAACTTTTTAACTTTAGAATCTTCACTCTTTTAGGATGCTTATGCATGTGCATCTCTTTACTTGCAACTCCTACAAACAATTTATTGCCCAAACCACAGCAAGTGAAACTTGAAAAGTCAACATTTAGACTAAACCGTGTAAAACTCACTACTCCTGTCCTCGACAAGACTATCCGTACCCTTATCACATCATGGGGCGGAACGATAGACAACAACGCCCGGAACGCTATTGAAATCAGACTAGTGGACAAATTGAACGATATCCCGCTCAATTCTCACCAGGCCTATCGCCTTCATGTCGGCTCGCGAAAGATCCAAATTGAAGCCGAAACGGAAACCGGAGTCTATTACGCCTTCCAAACTCTCCGCCAGCTGGCGCAACAGTCGGGCAAAAGAACTACATTTCCTGGCTGCAACATAACAGACTGGCCAGCCTTTCGTGTACGAGGTTTCATGCACGATATAGGCAGAAGTTATCTATCTATAGAAGAGCTAAAAAAAGAAATAGACATCTTGTCCCGCTTCAAAATCAATGTATTCCACTGGCACCTTACCGAAAATCAGGCCTGGAGACTGGAAAGCAAAATATTCCCGATGCTGAACGACAGCGTAAATGCAACCCGATTTCCCAGCAAGTTCTACACCCTTGAAGAAGCCCGTGAACTAGTTGCCTATTGCAATGAAAGAAAAGTCATGCTTATTCCCGAAATAGATATGCCAGGACATAGTGCCGCCTTTGAGCGCTGCTTCCGTCACGATATGCAAAGCCCGGAAGGCATGAAAATATTAAAACTGCTGGTAGAGGAAGTATGCGATAATCTGGACGTCCCCTATCTGCATATTGGAACAGACGAAGTAGGCTTCAGAAACAAAACCTTTGTACCAGAAATGGTTGCCTTTGTACGTTCTAAAGGGAAAAAAGCCATTTCCTGGAACCCCGGATGGAATTACCAACCCGGAGAAATTGACATGACTCATCTGTGGAGCTACCGAGGAAAAGCACAGAAAGGGATACCTGCCATTGATTCACGCTTCCACTACTTAAACCACTTTGACGCCTTTGGAGACCTTGTAGCATTATACAACAGCCAGATATATCATGCCACACAAGGCAGCGATGACTTGGCTGGAACAATTCTAGCCATTTGGAACGACCGCATTATAGAAGACGAACAAAGTTTAATAGAACAAAATAATTTCTACCCCAATATGCTGGCTATGGCCGAACGTGCATGGATAGGAGGCGGAAAAGAGTATTTTGACAAGAACGGAGTTATACTTCCTACCGATGAACAATCGGAGGTTTTCCGTGCGTTCGCCGATTTTGAACGTCGCATGCTATTTTACAAGGAGAAGTGGTTTCAGGGATATCCGTTTGCTTATGTCAAACAAACTAACGTGAAATGGCGGATCACCGATGCATTTCCCAACCAAGGAGAATTAAACAAAACATTCCCCCCAGAGGAAAAAATCAATCCTGCTTATTTCTATGAGGGAAAAGAATATGGCACACGGTCAGCAATAGGAGCAGGCATCTACCTGCGTCATGTATGGGGCAACCTGATTCCAGCCTTTTACGCAAACCCGCAGGAGAATCATACCGCCTATGCCTATACCTATGTATATTCTCCTAAAGAACAGGAAACCGGCTTATGGGTAGAATTCCAAAACTATGGACGCTCGGAAGCCGACCTTCCTCCTCTACAAGGCAGTTGGGACTATAAAGGCAGCCGAATCTGGCTCAACGGGCAAGAAATCATGCCGCCTACATGGATAGCAACCCACACAACCCGCAGCAATGAGATTCCTTTGGGCAACGAAAATTTCAGTGCCCGCCCACCCATCAAGGTTACCTTACACAAGGGATGGAACAAAGTACTGCTCAAGCTACCAGTCGGTAAGTTCAGTACCCCACAGGTACGTCTGGAAAAATGGATGTTCACTGCCGTATTCGTAACCCTTGACGGGTCTAAAGCAACCGATGGACTCATCTACTCTCCCGACCAACAAAAATAATCCTACCTTATAAAATCCATAATGCCCCGGTATGGCCCTCCTAAAGGACTTTTACCGAGGCATCTTCTTTAAAAAACAAATATACTTTTAGCGGACACCTATTTCATCTACAAACATGAAGGCTGTCTGTCCTGCCCCTCTATGCCATTTAGGCAATTTAGAAGTACACTTGCCAACCAAACGCACAAAGCGAGCTTTTACTTTATCAAAAGAAACAATTTCCATCTTTGCCACATTATCTTTGCTTTCCTTGCTCAACACAGGAAGGGTCTTTTCTGCCACTTTCCGATATTCCTTACCATCTGATGACACATATACTTCCATTCCCTCAAGACCGAAGATATGGTCGTTCGGCATCAGATAAGTGCTTATAAAAGCAGAAGAGATTTCCTGCTCGGCCTGAAGGTCGATTGTTACATCCAAGTTTTTTCCATAGAATCCCAAATAACGACCAGAACGGTAGTTGCCATCACCTTGCAAGCCATCTACCAGCAAAGTTTTTCCTTTAAATACATAATTGGCATGAGGTGCTTCGGCTAAAGTAATCGGTTTCATGGTAGCCAGATTAAAATCTAAAGTTTCTTCGGAAACTTCGCTCTCTCCTCTTTCACGAACAGCCTTAGCCTTGATGACTGCACTCTTATTCACCACAAAAGGTGCTTCATATTTTGCCGATTCAACAGCAGGCTCTGTACCATCTAGCGTATAATATACCGGAGCATCATCAAAAGTAGTCAGCGTTACATGAGCTTCTCCCTTTTCATCTGCTTCTACAGCAATGCTCACCTCATCGATATCTTGCTTGTAATGATAGCCATAAGCAGTGTAGATATCCATCTGATGTTCCAGTCGTTTCAAGAAATCCTCCAAATTCTTTCCTTCCGGCGCACTCCACTGCAATTCAGACAGAGCAGCGATACGAGGCATCATCTGCCACTCCATCTTCACGCTGTCTTTGGTCCATTCGGTCCATATACATCCCTGTGCTCCAATCACGTTCTGCTGTTCTTCTTTGGAAATTCCTTCCGGCATCGGTTCAAAATTATACACTCTAGCCACCGAGTTCACTCCTCTCAGACGGTTATATCCCGGATTACTGAAGTAAAGGTGAGTGATAGGGCAAACAATAGTCTGATGTCCCTGCTGTAATGACTTTACACGTGCTTTTGGACTGGTCCATGCCATTACAGTAGTACTTTTAGCAGGATTACCCTCCAAAATTTCATCCCATGCCAGCATTTTGCGTCCACGTGCTTTAATCTCTTTCTCCACTTCTCCCATAAACCAAGCCTGAAGTTGGTTCTCCTTAGTGTGTTCCTTGGTGTCACGCAATCCCAACTGCTTGATTTTTCGCTGACATTTTGGACAAGTTTTCCAATGCTCTTTCGGACATTCGTCGCCACCGATATGTACATAAGGAGAAGGGAAAATATCCATAATTTCGTTCACCACATCTTTGGCAAACTGCAAAGTCTTGTCGTTTCCTCCACAAAGTACATCCGTAAACACACCAAAAGTAGTAGCCACTTCATAAGGGCCTCCGGTACAACCCAGTTCCGGATAAGAAGCCAATGCAGCCAGCATATGCCCAGGCATATCAATTTCCGGAATCACCGTGATATATCGTTCTGCAGCATAGCGCACTATCTCCTTAGCTTCTTCTTGAGTATAATAACCACTTACCGGGATACCGTCATATTTGTTGCTTCCCCAAGAAATCAATGTTTCCTTTCTCTTTGAGCCCACTTCGGTAAGTTGAGGGTATTTCTTAATTTCAATACGCCAGCCCTGGTCCTCGGTAAGATGCCAATGAAAATAATTGATATTATGCAACGCCAGCATATCTATAATTTCCTTCAGGTAATCAACAGAAAAGAAATGACGGCCCACATCAATCATAAACCCACGGAAACCGAATCTAGGAAAGTCCTTTACCGTGCCACACGGGATAGCAGCCAATGCTTTTCCTTCGATAATAGGAAGAGTCTTATGCAAAGTTTGAATACCATAGAACACTCCAGCTTCAGTACTTCCTCTCAGTACAATTTGCTTGGTATTAATTTTCAATTCGTATCCTTCCTGATGTTGTACAGCATCATCCAACAGCAATAAAATAGCATTGCGAGACTCCAAGGTTGTTGATAAGGCAACCTCTATTCCTGTCATCTTACGAATATAAGAAGCCAAGAATTCAGCATTGCGCTTCATCTTCTCATTTCCTTCCGGATAGCAAATCTGAGTAGAAGAATTAATTTCAAACGATGAATCATTTTCCGATTCCATCACTTCCTGCGGCAAGGGTATCACATGAAGATTTCCCTGCACCACTTCTTTTTGCGAGCATGAAACAATACCCAACATCATCGAGGCACACATTGTCCATACTGCCATTTGTCTTTTTTTCATAATATCTGTTTTTGATTTATCAATTGCATTCACCTTCTCCTAAATGCCCAGATGCAACCATACGGATTCATCCAAGAAAAAACTTTCTACGCTCTTCATTATCTCACAGCAAGTTTAAGAAGATTAAAAGCTGCACAAAAGTACGATAAAATACGATATATCTAGCTTTATCTAGCAAAAAATACCTGCAATACACACAGCTCTCAAAAATCGATTCAGATAACCATTTAAAGGTCTAATAATACTATTAGAAATTTAACGACAACTTAAGACATATACGGCAAACAAGACTTCTCATCAAACAAAACTATACAAATATATAAAAGCCTATCAACAACGATATATCAACCACTTACAATACCTCCATGATTCTCCTAGTATCATCCTCTACTCCTTCAAAGAAACCTCTATCACCAATATCCTTGAAACAGAAATGGTTTCTATAGTAACTTCATCCACCTCCCATATACCTATGCCATCTCTTCCTTGTAACACCTTATCTTGTATCGCAATATTACCATCCAAAACAAATACATATATACCTGTATTTGTCCCCTGCAAACGATAAGAAATAGTTTTTCCTGCATCAAAACTCCCTATTGAGAACCATGCATCTTGAAGCAAATGAGCATCAGTGGGGCCATTATGCGGAGATATGAACAAAGACAATTCATTATGCTTCAGTAATGGACGAATATTAAAATTATGATATTCCGGCTTAGTGTTTTTCACATTTGGTACAACCCATATCTGTAGAAATTTCAACAGTTCTGTATCACTCGCATTATATTCACTATGATACATACCAAGTCCTGTACTCATTACCTGAATTTCACCAAAAGATATGGTGGTTTCATTTTTAACATTATCCCCATGGCGTAAATAACCTTCTAAAGGAATTGAAACTACCTCCATATTATTATGTGGATGCATACCAAAACCTTTACTTGGAGCTACTGTATCATCATTCAATACACGCAAAGCCCCAAAATGCATTCTTTCAGGATTATAATAATCAGAAAAACTAAATGTATGATACGTCTTAAGCCAGCCATAATCAAAAAATCCCCTTGATGCTGCCTTATCTATAATGCACTTCATATCCTATTTAATTTTAAAGTCAACCAATAATTTATCTATCACAAAAAAACAATAACCGGCTATCTAAAGATGTGTATTCCTTATTATCAGGCAACTGGGAAGGTATTCCAAAAGGCATTTGAGCAACCAACTCCCAGTCTTCTGCAATATTCCACTCGTCTTTCACCATCTGATCTATCAGCGGATTATAATGTTGTAAAGAAGCCCCAAAGCCAACTTCTTCCAACATAGACCAAACGGCAAGTTGATGCATAGCAGAGGTCTGCTGTGCCCAAATAGGAAAACGTTCTCTGTAAGTGGGAAAAGTTTCTTGCAATTTTCTAACCACAGACAAATCTTCATAAAACAATATCGTTCCATAAGCTGAAGCAAAGCTTTCATTAATTTTTGCTTCTGTCTTAACAAAAACTTCTGGAGAAGATATTCTATCCTGAAGGACTTGTTTTGTAATATCCCATAGTTTTCGATGACTTTCTCCCAATAGCAGAACCAAACGCGTAGATTGAGAATTAAAAGCAGAAGGAACATGCAGCAAAGCAAATTCAAGAATCTCTTTAATAGATTCATCTGAAATAGGAGAAGAATTCGTAAGATGATAATAACTCCTTCGATTCTTCAACGTTTCTCTAAAGTTCTTAGGAATCATACAACAAAATACTTAAGTTTAACAAATAATCATGCAATAGTTTAAGCATCAAAATAATACTTTCTAACCATTTTTACAAATATACTCATTATTCCCCACAAAAACAATATTTTTAGGAGTTACACTAAAATAATAATCTAGCCATTTAAATAATTCGAAGTCAATAACCTATGCCTTGCACATAGGAACTTTCTTTAATAGACATTTACACCATTAACGTACCACTAATTCAATATTTGTTTTTTGGGAAGAAGATATTACTTCCAATAATTCCTGCTGATTCTCTATAGGTGATGTTATTAATTCTGGGAGATTATAAGTTCGCGTAAAATTACTATAAAAATCCGGATTTTCTTGTGGCAACACAAAAGGCTTATCTACTTTACCCGTTTCTGGATTAAAATGCGCAAAGAAGGGTCTTGCCCATAATCCATCCAACCTTTTACTACTAAAAACAAACCATTTTCCAGAAGAAGACCACGTATGAAAACTTTCCACTTGATTGCTATTCACTTCTTTCAAATTAGATATTACCTCCAGTTTCAAATCCATCAGCATTAAATCACTCTCCGGATGCCAAATTGAAAAATTTCCATAATCAGATTGTGTAAAAAGCAAATAACGACCATCAGGTGAAACACGTGGGAAAGATACACTCTTCAGTGAATCTGAAGCAGCATATACACATTCAGGAGTTCCAAATGTCCGACTTTCCGGAAAAAAATCCACCTTACAAAGGTCATAACGAACTTCATTCCAGTTCATCCCTTTCTGATATTGTTTAGCACGACAAAAATACAAGACACGTCCATCAGGTGACCAGTTTGGAAATGTTTCCATATAAGTACTATCACTTAACATTGGGGCAGACAACATCTGATGATTTTCGATATCATAAACCCCCATATCAGCATTCAAATCTGCCACCTCAATCTGCTTCTTCCCTTGCGAATGAAAAAACTGTTGCACATTATTCATTGACATTGCAATAAACTTCCCATTTGGATGCCACGCTGAATAAGTACCACCTATAGTAGAATGGTTTGGTTTTGAATTAATCTTTTCAATAGAACCATCTCGGCAGATAACTGTTCCTCCTGTTTTCCCTCTCACATGAAACATAAAATGGCTTGTATCATTCTGCTTAAATGTATGACAATTAACACATTGCTTACCAAACTCCCGATTCTCCATAATTGCTGTTTCTTCAAAACCATTCAAATCTCGCTGATAAATCCCCATCTCATTCCAAAGTTCATAACCAGGATATAATAACCGATAAGCCAAATAACGGTCTATTGAATCCCTACTAACCGAGTTCGTAATTTCCTTATATCCTTCCCAAACACCACAATGCTTTATCGCAATCTGAAAAGAAAGTTCTTTTCCGGCAGCATCAGCCATTATCTTCTTCCATTTCTTTTCAGACATACACATTTTACCATCCTTATTTCTACACACCAAACGCTGCTTGCCATCCAATTCCACAACCAGTTGAAATTCTTCGCCTTCTTCTTGGATTCTAAAATTCATTGGAGCGATATTTACAGGAAATACAATCCCCGAATAATCAGGAAAAATTTGAGGCTGTCTGTCTACAAACACTTCCGGTTTCTGATAACTATCTGTACAACCTCCCATTAAAGCCAGACATCCAAGCCCGACCAAAGACACTACTATTGTCTTTATTTTATCAATCAGTAATAATTTTTGTACCATAAGGACTTAAAAAATGAAGATAATACCAATACGACTGTCCAAACTCAGCATATAAGGTTTTATAATCTTTCTGCTGATATAAACTATAATACCTTCGGAAACAATCTTCTACTCGCGATGAAATAGAAAAGCCAGATTCTTGAAACTTCTCTTCTCCCACACCTAATTTATAAATATATAATGCTTCTTCTAATATGGGCGGAAAATGACCTAATCTTTGAGTATATAATGGAAAGTCTTTCAATACTTGAACAAGGCGTACCACTTGATTACTGAGCAATAAATCTGCAATTAAATACTCGAAAGCCATGTTATTATTTCCACTCTGTTCGCACAAATAATATAATTCAGGTCCTATATTAAGAATATTGGCAAACCTAGGTTTTCCTTCTACGTGATTAGGTAAAGCCAAATATAATCCCGGCACTTTTCTTTCTCGCAAATATTGCTCCAATTCAAGAGCCTGTTTGCCATAAAAAGCAGACTTTTTCAATACATTAATAAAACGCTGTGCCACGGCAGGTCTATCAATCAATATATTATACTTAGCTAAATCAATCAAATGTGGAGCTACTTCACCCCAAACGACCATTGATTCAAAAACCCATCGATGAGCTTCATTTATATAGCCTAGGTATTCATAAATATAATGCCCGTATTCACTTTCTCTACTATCTCCATTCCATGGAAAATACAACGACTTCACTCCATACTTATTTGAATAATCTAATAAATGATGTAAAAGGTCACCTTGATGATACCATGCCAGATTTCTGAAATAAAACATCAACTGATTGTTTCTACCGGAATTCAAATAAAGTTCTGTCTGTTCAAGCACTTCATCCCACTTTCTCTCCTTTACAGCTTTATCCGCCATAATCATACGATACTCACCCATATTGTACTTATCCACAAATCTCCAAAAAGAGATGAAGCCAACACTTCCTATTCCTACAGAAGTAATCAACCAAAAAACATATGGTCTCATTACCCATACCGGCCATCTATCAGTCAAGTTTCTTAATCTGCTAGCAAACAGCCAAGTCACAGTTACCAAAAACAACATAACGAACCATACTACAACCAATTCACCGAGTTGATAATCGGGTTCCATCGTTTTTAAGAAAAAATAGAAAGACGGAATTAACGAAATCTGCATACAGTCCAATCGTCCTGTAACCCAATAAAATAATTTATAAACAAACAAATAAAGAGAAGCAATCATACCAGACAACAACAAGCTTCCCCACCCCGGATAATAAAAAAACTGAACCAAGAAATTTCCCAAATATTCGGTCCATCCCTCAGAGAGTATTGTTTGCCGGAAATACTCAGCGGAAAAAAGAAATAAATGATGCTGCTCCTGATAAAAAATCACATGCTGTAACACCCCTTCATAACATCCAACAAAAAGGCATAGCAAAACAACAAACAAAAAATAATGTATATGCTTTCTCATAAAAAAAGTAAAAGGTTAGTAAAGACATTACTAGCATGCCTTTACTAACCAATTATATTCTACATCAGATTAATATCCCGGATTTTGAGTCAATGTAGTACGATTCAAGTCTATTTCTTTCTGAGGAATCGGGAACAAATAGTTATGATCTTCATAATGGCTGCCGGCCAATTTTAAAGCCTCTCCCTCATATAGTACACACTTCTCGCCTTTATCTGCCGGATCTGCATCAGGACTACCTTTAATGATTTTATATTTCAGTCCATAGAAAGGAGCATTCAAGACCTCTTTAGCAATACCCCAACGACGAATATCCCACATACGCTTTCCTCCTTCAAGAGCAAACTCCACACGCCATTCATTACGTATACGCTGCCGCAACTCTTCCTGACTACCACAATAAGTAGGCTTTGAAGGGTCAGTCTTCTGCAATTCAGGCATACCAACACGCCTACGAATCTGATTTACAGCATCAAATGCTTCCTGATCAAGCGCCTTCAACTCATTTTTAGCTTCTGCATAAGTAAGCAACACCTCTGCATATCGGATAACCACCCAGTCTTTACCCATATCCCATCCAGTAGAAGCGGGATCAATAGAAGGATCCAACCATTTCTGCTGATAATAACCTGTAGCTGTAGCATCGTTATGCTGACCAATACCTGTATTTCCGCTAGACTTTAATGGAGCAACCTTTACTGTTCTCCCATACATTGTTTCACCATCATGCAATACACATACTTCAAGACGAGGGTCACGATTATCAAATGGTTTCTTTTCATTGTATATTTTAGATTTCTTAATAGGAGCCCCATCCTTATCTTCAAAAGCATCTACCAAACTCTGAGTTGGATTGATACCTCCCCATCCTAAATCAGGGAAACATTGCCAACCAATCAAATAATGTGTTCTTGCAGGAGCATTATACTGAACAGACAAAATGAATTCATCACATCCATCCGCTTTTTCCCAAAACAATTCTTTATATTTTCCGGTATTACCTTCATCATACAATTTATATTTTCCGGAATCAATGACCGATTTTGATTCAGAAGCAGCCACTTCAAAATCATGAAAATAAAGAGCAAATCTTGCCTTCATAGCTCTTGCAGCCCCTTTAGTAACTCGACCGTCATTCTCTCCATCCCATTTTTCGGGCAATCCAGCAATAGCCAAATTGTAATCAGTCATCATTTTCTTATAAATTTCCTTGTAATCAGTCCGTTGGACATTTTTTCCGCTCTCCAAGTCCAATACTTCATCTACATAAGGAACATCACCAAATTGTCTTATCAAACTCGAATAAAGATATGCACGAAAAAAATAAATCTGTGCAGATAGTAAGGTTCTATCTTCTTCACTCATCTCAACCATTGGCAACTTACTTAGTGCAAGGTTAGCTTTACGGATTGCATTATAACTGCCTTTCCAATCAGTATCACCAGGCAAATAAACTCCCTTTGACACATTTCCTGCAGCCCATTTGATACCATGTACGGCGTTGTCCGAATTAATATCGTCATCTACATCCCAAGTAGGCAACACATTATACAGTTCAGACACCGCCATTTCGGCATCCTTTTTAGACTTCCAAAAACTCTTGTCCGTCAATTCTTCTTTAGGATAACGATCTAGAAAATCGCTGCATGAGGTCATTGCTCCACCAAGAAGCAGTCCCATTGCTATATTAAATATAATTTTTTTCATACTTCTATTAGATTAAATAAATTAGAATGACACTCTTAATCCAAGAGAGAATTTCTTGACGTTGCCATAAGACCATCCACGTTCATTGCCTTCTTCCGGATCAATATCATCAAGTCCTGTAATTGTAAACAAGTTCTCACCAGACAAGAAAAGTTTAGCACTTGCCACACCCAATTTAGACAACCAGTCCTTAGGAACATTATATCCGATTGTCAAGTTTTTCAAACGAACATAAGAGGCATCTTTCACCCAAAATGATGAAGTTACGTAGTTAGTCTGTGTGCCTAGTGTAACTCGTGGATATGAAGCATTGTGATGCTCCGGAGTCCAACGGTCCATGTGTTTTTTCAAAGCAGTAGCACCATTATAAAATGCATAAGCTGCTTCACCTGTATAATATCCATCTACATCAAATGCACCTTGGAATAAAGCAGACAAATCAAAATTCTTATAAGACAAACTCAAATTCAAACCACCTGTCCAGCTAGGGAAGTTCTTACCAATAACTGTACGGTCCTTGTCATCAATCTTATTATCATGATTTAAATCTTTATACTTAATATCTCCCACTTTGTCATTTCCTGTACGCTTAGGATGAGAAGCCAATTCTTCTGGAGTGTTATAAAAACCATCAGCAACTAATCCATAATAAGAACCAATAGGATAACCTTCCTTATACCATATCTTATCATTATCCTTATTAGGACCATCAGTATTACACATATCTGTAATCTCGTTCTTTACATAGCCAACATTTAAAGACACATTATAACTCCAGTCTTTATTAATCTGGTTATTATGAGAAAGAGTCAATTCAAAACCACGATTCTGCACCTCACCGGCATTCTGTGCAGGAGCATCAACTCCAATCACTCCCGGAATAGGCAAATAAAGCAACATGTCGTTAGTGACTTTCTTATACACCGACAACTCCATATTCAACTTGTTATTGAAGAACCCAGCTTCCAAACCAAAATCATAGTTCGTTACAGTAGCCCATTTCAAGTTCTTATTTACAAATCTAGATTCATAGACAGTTGAATACAACGTATTATTGAACATGTAATCGCCATAAGAATAAGCAAGAATAGATGGATAAATATCATCATCAGCCAATTCTTCGTTACCTGTTTTACCCCAACCAACTCGAACTTTCAAATTACTTATCCAGCTCACATTGTCCTTGATAAATGCTTCTTCGGAAAGTCTCCATCCGGCAGAAACAGCAGGGAACACACCCCAACGATTACCTTTAGGAAATCGAGAAGAAGCATCACTACGAACATTTACTTCAAACAAATACTTGTTCATATAGTCATACTGAACACGTCCAAAATAAGAAACACGAGCTGTTTCGTATCCCCCGTCTTCATTTTTCTGAGAAGACGCATCCAACGTATTCAATGATTCACCCAAATCATTATTACCACCTCCTTTACGGTTTGCCTTTGTATATTTATAGATATGTTCATAAGTTTCCAAACCAGCCAAGGCGTTAATAGAATGTTTTCCAAAAGTACGATTGAAGTTCAACAAGACCTGACCGGTATAGTAATTATGATCATAATGGTCATCATAACCTTCACGCAGTCCTGAATTCCATCCGCCATATTCAAAATATTTCTTGAAACCTTCATTGTTTCTGGTATAATTGCGAACAGAGTAAACCCCTTTCAAACTCAATCCCTTAAGTAGATTAATGGTTGCAAAAGCAGTAAGATTCAATTCTTGATCTGTCGTCTTTCTGAAACCGGACTGATGATCTTTTTGAATTGCTACCGGATTATCCTTACTACCATTGTGCACAAAGTTGCCTTCGTTATCGCGAATCTTTTCGGTAGGATATGCACGAGAAACCCCTTGCATCGCTGTGACAAATCCCATCCAGTCATCGTTAGAGATTCCTCTATAGCCAGAAGCATTCACACCAACAGTAATATATTTATTAATTTCAGACTGCAAATTCATACGAGCATTGTAACGAGAATAGTCTATAGCTTTTGTCAAACCTCCTTGATTTACATATCCCAAAGAAGCATTATAAGTTGTCTTTTCAGAACCACCACTAATAGACAAATTATGCTGATGCTCAAAAGCTGCCTTCTTGAAAGTCTCACCATACCAATCGGTTGTAGCCCATTTTCCGCTTTTCATATCTTCCAAGTCCTGTTCAGAATATGTTAGTGGAGCATTAGGGTTTTCATTTTTGGTTGCTTCGTTATACAATACTGCAAAATCGTATGCACCCAAATAATTTCTCTTTACCACAGGAGTGGCCCAAGATACATTTCCAGAATAACTTACACGTGTTTTTTCACCTTTCTTTCCCTGTTTGGTAGTAATCAAAATCACACCATTGGCAGCTTGTACACCATAGATAGCAGCAGAGGCTGCATCTTTCAAAACTGTCAATGATTCAATGTCAGCAGGATCAATTGTATTCATAGCACCAGGAATACCATCTACAATCACCAAAGGACTGGCAGCATTGATTGAATTCTTACCACGAATAGTAATACTACCGGCCTGCGAACCAGGAGCACCTGAACTCTGAATTGCTGTTACACCCGGCATCTGTCCTGCCAATGCAGCAGACACACTTGATACAGGACGCGTGTCTAAGGCTTTTGCATCTACAGAAGCTACAGAACCGGTCAGATTTGCTTTTTTCTGAACACCATAACCTACTACTACTACTTCGTCCAATGTTTTAGTATCCTCTTTCAAAACAAATGTCATCGGACTTCCGGTCCACTTCTTTTCTTGAGTGACATAACCCACAAAAGAAACCTGAATTACATCACCAACCTTTACTCCGTCGATAGAAAAATCACCATCTAGTCCGGTGATAGCTCCATTGGTTGTACCTTTTACTACTACAGAAGCACCAATAATGGTCTCTCCTGTCGAATCCTTAATAACCCCTTTGCAAACACCATTCTGCTGAACAATATTTGCTTCTGATGCCATAGGCACCACATTGACTGCTCCGGCTGAAATTCCACCCAAAAGCAACATCATGCTTACAGATTTGAATCTTTTAAACATAGACTTAATTTAAGGCGAGTTCTATTTTCATTTTGCTAAATCAAATAGTTGAACTCAAATAACCATCTAACTTAGTTTTCGGGCGCAAATTTAATGAAAGTTTTATTTTATAAAATTATTTTACACACATTAACTTTGTTATTCCATAATTATTTTGCATGTGTGCGGGCACAATACAGCACAAATCCATAAATAACTGGATGCCAAACAATAGAAAATAAAACACATTCTTATTCAGCACATGCCAACTTTAAGATAATACATTTATTAACAATAAGGAATATCGAATTACCTTAAGTTCCACAGGTAAAGAATAGTCATGGTGCTAGTTTGCCAGCTTTAACAATTTTACTAACTTTGTCAACACCATATCTACCCCAAACGATAGTTTATGGTGCAAGAAGATATTTTAAAACACACTTGGCGTTATAACACATCCAACTTATAATCAAATAATAGACTATGAATTCAAGAATAATTTTCAGACAATCGGAAATTTTTCCGAAAAAATATGCTCTACCAGATATCAAGTAAATTTCAAAAGTGTAAAAACATTATCAATTAAAATAGCCAATATGAAAATTCTCTCGAAAAACGTATTTCTTTCGGCTGCAGCCCTTATGGGAGCAACCGCACTGAATGCTCAAGAACGCCCGAACATCATTATGTTTCTGGTGGATGACATGGGACTGATGGACACTTCTCTCCCTTTCATTGTAGATGAAAACGGACAACCTCAGCGACAACCGCTCAACGAATGGTATCGTACTCCTAATATGGAAAGACTGGCTGAACAGGGAATACGATTCTCTACCTTTTATGCGCAAAGCGTAAGTTCTCCTTCCAGAACTTCACTGATGACCGGACAAAATGCTGCCCGACACCGAACCACCAACTGGATTAATGCTGAGAACAATAACCGGACGCCTTTCGGACCGCACGACTGGAACTGGACCGGACTGAAAGTGAATGACCATATTTACCCACAAGTACTGAAAGAAAACGGATACCGAACCATTCATGTGGGAAAAGCACACTTTGGATGCAACAATAGCGAAGGAGCAAATCCTACCAACCTAGGGTTTGACGTGAACATTGCAGGTTCTGCCATCGGACATCCGGGAAGTTATCATGGCGAAAACGGATATGGATGGATTAAAGGACAACGTGCGCGTGCCGTCCCCGACCTGGAAAAATATCATCGTACTCCTACTTTTCTCTCGGATGCTCTTACTCTTGAGGCAATACAAGAAATTGGTAAAGCGGTTAAAGACAAACAACCTTTCTACTTGAATATGGCACACTATGCCGTTCATTCTCCTTTTGAAACCGACGAACGCTTTATCGGCAATTACCCCAAAGGGGTCAAAAACGACCAAGCTCGTGCCTTTGCTACTCTGATAGAAGGTATGGACAAGTCGCTGGGCGACTTGATGGACAAACTGGAGGAACTGGGAGTAGCAGAAAATACCTTGATTATCTTTATGGGAGACAATGGCGGTGATGCTCCGTTGGGAGGAGCTGACGAGTATGGGTCTTCTGCCCCGCTGAGAGGTAAAAAAGGGGCTGAATATGAAGGGGGAGTAAGAGTTCCTTTCATTGCGGGATGGGCCAAACCGGACGTGAACAATGTTTTCCAAAAACGATATCCTATCGCACAAAACTGCGTACAGACTCAAATGGCTACTATCATGGACATCTATCCGACCGTACTTTCTGTTGCCGGCATCAAGACTCCTGAAGACCATATACTGGACGGCGGAGACCTTAAAAAAATGTTTTCGGGAAAAGCAGACAAGAAACATCGCAATGACTTCTTGATGCACTTCCCTCACGAACATAGAGGTAGCTATTTTACTACCTATCGAAAGGGGGACTGGAAGTTGATTTACTATTACAACCCGGAAACGGACGGTGTGCCTACTTGCAAGTTGTATAACCTTAAAAAAGACCCATACGAAAAACAGGATGCGGCAAAAGAGCAACCCCAAAAGGTAAATGAATTGTGCAAGCAAATGATTAAACGACTCCAGGAGGAAAATGCCACTTATCCGGTAGATAAGAACAACCGGACGCTTTACCCTAAAATGTTAAAATAAACAATGATTGCGGCCACACCCAATTGCCGCATAACTCATTGATATTCAATACTCTTTATTTTACTAAAAAATCGTCGGCATATTTTATCCAAAACGTCGACATATTTTGCTCAAATCGTCGGCATATTTCAACGAAAATATGCCGACGATTCCATTAAAATGTCAATATAATCCAGTCAGAATAACGGCATGATTTCAGTAGCCTCCCTAAAGCACTCCACTAAAAGATGATATAATTTAACACTTCACCGATACACCGAATGATTAAATTCACTATATTTGAACTATAGAGAATGTAAGCAGGCATAGCCAAGCACTTGAACAGGGTCGCTTTTTAGGCTGCTGCACCGCCTCTTCTCTACCATTAATATAGACAAACCTTTAAACAGTATGCGCTATGAACACAAATCCAGTTTTTAATTTACACATTCCTACCCGTATCTGGTTTGGATGTGGAGAAATAAAAAAATTAGCTACCGAAACTTTACCGGGCAAGAAAGCAATGATTGTCATCTCGGCCGGAACTTCCATGAAAAAATATGGCTATCTGGATAAAGTAATCGGTTTATTGGTCGAAAATGATGTGGCAGCCATCGTATATGACAAGATTCTTCCTAACCCGATAAAATCGCACGTAATGGAAGCTGCCACTATCTGCCGCGAACAAGGTTGCGATTTCATCATCGGACTGGGAGGCGGCAGTTCCATCGACTCGGCCAAAGCTATCGCAGTGATGGCTTGCAACGATGGTGATTACTGGGACTACATTGTGGGCGGTTCAGGAAAAGGAAGACCGGTAACCAAGGCCTTGCCCATCGTGGCTATCCCTACAACGGCAGGCACCGGCACAGAGGCTGACCCGTGGACAGTCATCACCAACGAAGACAAACAAGAAAAAATAGGATTCGGAAATATACACACTTTCCCTACTCTTTCTATCATCGACCCGGAACTAATGATATCCATCCCTCCTCAGCTGACAGCCTACCAGGGATTTGATGCCTTCTTCCACGCAGCCGAAGGATTCATTGCAAACTGTGCTACTCCACTGAGCGACTTGTATGCACTGGAAGCAATCCGTCTGCTTTCCAAATATCTGCCGGTAGCTGTAAGTGATGGAAAGAACCTGAAAGCCAGAGCCAAAGTTGCCTGGGCAAGCACGTTGGCAGGATTGGTGGAATCTACTTCCAGTTGCACTTCAGAACATTCATTGGAGCATGCCATGAGCGCATTCTATCCTAAACTGCCACACGGAGCGGGACTGATTGCCATCAGCCGGGCTTACTTTGAAACTTTCCGCAACGACTGCATGAAACGATACATGAAAATGGCGGAAGTGATGACTCAACAGAAGAGTAACCGACCTAGCGACTTTATAGAAGCCTTGGAAAAGATGCAGAAAGAATGTCACGTAGATGACTTGAAACTGAGTGAATGGGGATTGAAGCAGGAAGACTTGCCGGCAATGGTACAGAACGCCAGGGAAACAATGGGCGGTCTGTTTACTCTTGACCCTCGCCCTCTCACAGACAAAGAGGTGCTGGACATCTACCAGAAATCATACAGATAACAAAGAATCATACTATCAAACAAGCCATCCTCGCTTCCGACAGCGGAGATGGCTTGTCTATTATCTGTCAGAAGTCAACAGACTGCTGCTTGAACTCTTCAATGGTCTTTCCTTCATAAGCGCAAATGGCTTGCTTGTAATTGTCGGGGATAGGAATAGGTTGCTTGGATGCGATGTCATACCCTACCATAATGGTACGGCACTGACATTTGATAGAACCGTCTTTACGATCGACCGCACGCTGCAATAGAGAAAAACTCTTATTGCCCAAATGCAAAACAGTTGTCTCAATTGCCAAATCATCCGAAAAGAATACCGGAGCCTGAAAATCTGCATGAATATTGGCTACCACCACAGCAAACTTACTCCAATCTTGCTCTCCAAAGACTTCACGGAAATAGGAAGTCTTGGCCAAATCATATAAAGAAAAGTAAACTGAATTGTTTACATGACCAAACTGGTCTACATCACTGAAACGTATCTGTATAGGAATAATGTGATGAAATGTCATTTCTGTTTCCATATCATGATTAATTGATTTTGGGTCAAATATACATCTTTTATCACCAAAAATAAGATTATAAATCATTATTTTCTTACATTTGCCATAAAATAACAGAAAAGTGTCATCAGAAAAATTCAAAGCAATGGAAAAGAACTATAGCAAGGAAACACTTTGTGTACAGGCCGGATGGACTCCAAAGAAAGGAGAACCACGTGTATTGCCCATCTATCAGAGTACCACTTTCAAATATGACAATAGCGAACAGATGGCCCGCTTGTTCGACTTGGAAGAAAGCGGCTTTTTTTATACCCGTCTACAAAATCCCACCAACGAAGCTGTAGCTGCAAAGATTGCTGCACTGGAAGGTGGCGTGGCTGCCATGCTGACTTCATCGGGGCAGGCTGCCAACTTTTATGCCGTTTTCAACATTTGCGAAGCAGGCGACCATCTTGTTTGCTCTTCTACTATCTATGGCGGTACTTTCAACTTGTTTGCTGTAACAATGAAGAAGCTGGGCATCGAATGTACTTTCGTTGACGCAGATGCTTCGGAAGAGGAAATCAGCAAGGCTTTCCGTCCGAATACCAAATGTATGTTTGGGGAAACCATCTCAAACCCTAGCATCAATGTGCTCGATATCGAAAAGTTTGCAAGAATCGCACATAACCATGGGGTGCCCTTGATTGTGGACAATACATTTGCCACTCCACTCAACTGCCAACCGTTTAAATGGGGGGCTGATATCGTGACTCACTCTACTACCAAATATATGGATGGACATGCCACTTGCGTGGGAGGAGCTATTGTGGACAGCGGCAACTTCGACTGGGACGCTCATGCCGACAAGTTCCCCGGACTGACTCAGCCGGACGAGTCTTATCACGGACTGACTTACAGCAAGGCTTTCGGAAAAATGGCTTATATCACTAAAGCTACCGCCCAGCTGATGCGTGACTTGGGAGCTGCCCAATCGCCTGAAAATGCTTTCCTGCTCAACCTTGGTCTGGAAACTCTACATCTGCGTGTACCTCGCCACTGCGAAAATGCACAACGTATTGCAGAATGGCTCGAAGCTAACCCGAAGGTGAAATGGGTAAACTATTGCGGACTGAAAAGCAGCAAGTATTATGAACTGGCTCAAAAATATATGCCGAATGGCTCTTGTGGTGTGATTGCTTTCGGACTGAACGGTACACGTGAAGAAACGATTCACTTCATGGACAACCTGAAACTGGCCTGCATCGTGACTCATGTAGCGGATGCACGTACTTGCGTGCTGCATCCTGCCAGCCATACTCACCGCCAACTCACCGACGAACAGTTGATTGAAGCAGGAGTAGCTCCAGACTTGATTCGTCTTTCGGTCGGCATTGAAAATGTAAATGATATCATCGCTGACTTGGAGCAGGCACTGGAATCTATCTAAAAAGAGAATCATCTGATTTATCTCATAAAAAAAGTCATACCACTGTATTGTGATATGACTTTTTTTATGGCACTGCACTTCCGGATTATTCAGTGATTACAGAGAATTCACCGATGACACCTTCTTACCATCGAACATGACAGAAGCCTTGTCAGCCTTAGGATTACTATCGCATAACATGCTGAAGGAAGGTCGAAACGGCGGATACTCACAAAACCTATCTTGCCGCTCAGCGTTTCACAAGTGATATCCTTCACAGTAGCTTTCTTGTCCAAGACAAAAGGACCGGTATATTCCGTACATGGTTTAGGGAAGTACCGACGTTTTACGTTTATAATATAACTGTTATAGAAATTTTCACTTACTTGACTACACATATAATTTTTATCACATAAAAGCATCATATATAAATAAAAAATAGGGCGCATTTCACAATGCGCCCTATCTCTAATTTACAATATAAAATTTACAAAAAACCGTTATTCCCATCCAGGATTCTGCGGCAATAGCTGAGGATTTCTTTGTAACTCCCCAGTTGGTATCGGATAAAGATACATCTTATCATTCCAAGTACGACTCTTTCCTGCCTGATAAGACAAATCTTCATTTGTATAATTAGGATATACAATTTTCAGTTTACCATTAGCTTCTCTCTTGCCAACATACGTCATAACATTATTCAACAACTTGCCTGCTTTCCAACGCTTCAAATCATCGAATCTGAAACCTTCTCCAGCCAATTCAATACGACGTTCACGACGAATTTCCTGTAAAACAGGAGACAAATCATATCCCCAGTCAGGCCACTTAGGGTCAACAAAACCTACATTAACTTTTAATGAAGGCAATCCAACACGCTTTCTCAACTCATTAATGGTCTTATCCAAGTCAGCATCTGTAATACTACCCAACTCAGCTTTTGCCTCTGCATTAATCAACAAAGTTTCAGCATAACGATAAGCAATACCATCAAACGAGCTCTTCATGTATAAAGCTTGTGAATAGATTGGATTGAAACCCTTGATTGGTCTATACCCGGTAAAACAATGTTGAGTTATAAACTCCGATTCATTCTGCACAAAAGTAGAATCCTTCAAATCATCTGACACATTAACAGGAAAATCATTGGTAAGAATCAATTGTTTCAAACGTGCATCACGATTAGCGGTTTCCTTTCTCATCGTTGCATCACCTTGATATAGCTTACTCAAAGAAATAGGAAGTCCATCCGAACACAAGAAACTTTCTACAAAATCTTTAGAGAAACCACATCCAGCTTCACGTCCAGCAGCAGCCATATTATGTTCTCTTAGATTAGGTTTATAATCGACATACAAAATGGCTTCTTTCAGGTTACTTTTGTCATCAATACGATACATATCAAAATAATCACTTTTAGGATGACCAGTAGTATAAATTTCATACTTTCCAGAAGCAATCAGTTCGTCACTCATCTGAGCAGCCATCTTCAACCATTTCTCTGCTTCTCCATTATATCCCAATTCTTTATGATACTTGTAAAGAGTACCCTCATTCAAACAAAAGCGAGCTTTTACATGCTTTGCAATATCTTTATTCAAGCGATTAGCTTCTTCGTTACCCGCTGCAGGAAGCCATTTAATGGCAAAATCCAAGTCATCAACAATTTTTTGGAACACTAAATTTCGTTTCATTTTCGGGCCATACAATTCTTCACTACCCACATTCAAGTCAGCTTCCAGCCAAGGCACATCTCCTAACAGTTGAATCTTATTAAAATATTCCAAAGCACGGAAGAAACGAATTTCAGCAACATAAATATTCACATCAGCCTCAGAAGCCTGCACTTTCTGATAATGAGTCATGAAATAATTCAGATTACGGATATTCTGCCAAGCACCTTTTGTCCAAACCCCTCCTTCAGTAGGAACCACATATTGCCCCCA
Organism: Phocaeicola sp.; assembly: GCA_029257865.1. Taxonomy (GTDB): domain Bacteria; phylum Bacteroidota; class Bacteroidia; order Bacteroidales; family Bacteroidaceae; genus Phocaeicola. The sequence goes on along the minus strand of JARIAN010000099.1, from coordinate 32,735 downwards.
CAAAAAAGAATTAATATTATTAGGAACCTGAGTATCACTATCGGTATCATCCAATACACTTACTCCCCCAGGGATTAAACCATAAAAACTATTTGCATATGCTTTCAAGTCATTAACAGACCCCCAAAAACTTTGGTCAGTCAAATCCTGTGGAGCTCGTTCCAAAAAAGAATCATTACAGCTAGACAATGACAAAGCAGCTGCTACATAAAATATATATTTCAGTTTCATATTTTTAGACATTTAGTTTCATTAAAGTTAGAAAACGACATTGAGTCCCACTGCAAATGATTTCTGCTGTGGATATTTATATGGATCAGCCAGTTCCGGATCAAATCCCTCCGGAGTATGTTTGAATGTCAACAAGTTCTCACCTGTAACATAAATACGGCATTTTTGAATACCCCACTGCTTAGTCAATGAGATAGGTAATGTATATCCTAAAGACAATGATTTCAAACGTAAATAAGCAGCATTCAGTAAATAACGAGTCTGATTTTGTGATAATGCAGAGCCACCATTAAAACGAGCCACAGGAAGCCAACCTCCTGTATTGTCTTCACTCCAATAGTCATTGCCTACAGCTGTAGGCACCTGCCACATATTATTATATTGCCATTTAAATGTATGAGGTAACATTATATCACGCTTTCCAACACCTTGGAAGAATATACCCAAATCAAAACCCTTCCAATCAGCAGATACGTTAAAGCCATAACGGAAACGTGCCTTATCATTACCAATAATCTTCATATCTCCAGGATTATCGACAGTATTTTCACCATTATTTACAACATTGTCACCATTGATATCATTAAACTTAATATCACCAGGGACTTTACTAATACCCCCATCCAAACGAGACTGGTCAGGAGCTGCTGCAATTTCTTCTTTTGAAAGGAACAAAGAAGACTCATATCCCCAGATATCTCCAAGAATCTGGCCTTCATAATAAGAAGCTGCTAAAGATTTGGTTGGATTATCATATTTTGTGATTTCAGACTGAGTATCAGACAGATTAAAACCAACACTATAATGCAGGCCATTATCCAACTGATCATTCCAAGAAAAAGCCAATTCCCATCCTCTAGTAACCATATCAGCTGCATTTTCCAATGGTTCTGGCATACCTAATACATTTGGCAAAATTCTACCAGGTCCTAACATATCAACAGTTTTACGCTGATAGTAGTCAAAGGTTCCTTTCAAACGATTCTGCAATATAGCCACATCAAGACCCAAATCCCATTGAGTTACTTTTTCCCAAGAAACAGTATTACTAACTAAAGCTCCAGGAAGAACATATTGAGGTTGTTTACCTCCCATAATATATCCTTGAGTACCTGTACTATAATTTGACAAATAAGCATACCAACCATTATCTAAGGCTTGATTTGCTAAACTACCATAAGATGCTCTAATCTTTAAATCATCAAAAAATCCATTAGTCGGATTTTTAAACCAGCTTTCTTCCGATAATTTCCATCCCACAGAGAAAGACGGACTAAATACAGCACGGTCATTTTTAGGGAATTTAGAAGAAAGGTCATAACGTCCATTCACTTCCAATAAATAACGGTCTGCAAATGAATAGTTCAAACGGAAGAATCCACTTCGTGTAGCCCAACTGTCATCTGAATTACCTACATATTTTTCGCCTGTTGCAGCACTCATTGAAGGCAAATCGTTTGAAATCAATTCATCTCTTGAAGCTGAAAATCCTCTTGTATGCTTTGTTTCTTGATTATAACCAAGCATTACTTTGAAATAATGCTTCTTCACTGTAAGTTCATAATTTCCAAACAAGTTGAATGCATTATAAGTATCATTACTCTGCGACTCAGAAACTCTACTAGGATTAGAATGTTGGAAAACTTGAAGGAATTTACCATCAGCTCCATATTCATTGAATGACTTTCGATGATTCTTATTATGCTGCGCATAATAATTAAAGGTATAGTCCATATTAATAGTAAGGCCTTTCAACGGAGTCAACTTCAAAGCAAGTGTATTCCAAAAATCATTTTTGGTAGTTGTAGGAGTCCCCATTTCATCCAACACTGCTGCAAAGTTTGTATAGTTACCTTGACCAGACCAATTACCATCAGGGTGCTTAACCGGCATTAATGGCTGAGTATCATTACCAATCCAAGACTCACCATGTACAGCATCCTGAGCGATTCCATCCAATTCTGTACGAATATAGCTAGTCTTCATAGAGAGGCTTAACCAATCATTGATGTCATAATTGATATTATTTACCATATTAAACTTACGGAACGATTCATTTCCATAACGCATCAAAGAACCTTGGTCGGTATACCCTACAGAAGTGTAATAAGTAGCCTTATCACTACCACCGTTAATATTGATGTTATACTTTTGGATTGGATAATTCTTCTTGTACATTTCTTTCATCCAATCAGTATTACCACAATAAGCATATTTACCAGCCTGACAGTTTCCATACTGCCAACTATTCGGATCTTTAGCTATAAAAACAGGAAGATTATTCACCGGGTCATTGAAATAGGCTTCAATATGGTCCATTTCTTCCTTACTGAACAAATCACGACCACTAGTAGTATTATTAGCTGCATTCATCCAATGAGCATACTCCATTGAATTCATATATTCAGGACGGGTAGTAGGACTATTAAATGAAACAGAAGCATCAAATGAAACTTGAGTCGGTGCATTCTTTCTACCGCTTTTGGTAGTAATCAAGATGACTCCATATGCAGCACGAGCACCATAAATTGAAGCAGAGGCAGCATCTTTCAACACGGATACGCTGGCTACATCTTGTGGATTTATCAAGTTCGGATCCATTTCAACGCCATCAACCAAAACCAAAGGACTACCTCCATTAATAGAAGTTTCTCCACGTACATTGAAAGTAGACCCACGTCCTGGCTGTCCGCTTGTGGTAATATTCAAGTTCGGTATAGTTCCTTGCAAACCTTGACCAAGGTTTACAATCGGACGATCAGCCAATACTTTATCATCTACAGCTGAAACTGCTCCAGTCAAATTAGCTTTCTTTACAGTAGCATAACCAACGACTACAACTTCTTCTAGTGTTTTTGTATCTTCCTTAAGATTAATTTTTAAAGGTTTTCCATTCCATACAATTTCCTGCTGGACATAACCAACATAAGAAACCACAATAATATCACCCTTCTTTACGTTGGAAATAGTAAAATCACCATCCAATCCTGTTATAGAACCATTAGTAGTACCTTTTACAACAACTGATGCTCCAATAATTGTCTCACCATTTTTGTCTACCACAATACCTGTACAGGTATTCTGCTGTACTGCTTGTACTCCCACAGCATCATAATAAGATGATGCATGAAGATATCCCATTGGACATCCACTCAAAAGAAACATTACACTTGCTAATCTTAATTGTTCTTTCTTCATAGAATTAATAATAAGAATATATTAAAGTATTATTTTAGGTCTGTTTTAGTATCTGTTAAGGTCGCTTCAGCTATTAAATTCTATAATAAAAATTACCTCTTATTTAATTTTTTTGTGAAAGTAACTAAAGTTTTTGTTACCCCCCCCCATTTAATATTATTTAACTATAAAACAGGCAATATTTATAAGAATTACTACGTAACTACTATAATTGTTCTTCTTATTATACTATTCTACTGGTAAAATTAACTTTAAGAAAGACTTATAAAAAAGGTCACACCACTGTATCGTGATATGACCTTTTTTATGAAACTATATTTCCGGATTATTCAGTGATTACAGAGAATTCACCGATACCGATGTGGCTTACATTGTCTACCGTACGCAAGCATCTGAGCACTATCTTCTGACCTTTTACGGCATCGAAACGAATTTCCTGTTCGATTGGATTATGCTTGATGTTGGAGAATTCACCCGATGATACCTTCTTGCCGTCGACCAACAGTTCATAATGAGAGATATGACCGGTGGCATCTCTTCCTTGGTTTGGTGTGTATACAAACCCGCTGATGAGCTGCGGCTCGGACAAACGGACAGTAAGGTCCTTCTGCCCTTTGGGCATATAATAAGTGGTATAGCCAAGACCGTCGAACATAACAGAGGTCTTTTCATCCTTAGGGCTGACTACCATATAACACGAGGAAGGAAGATCGAAACGGCGGATACCCACAGGGCCGGTCTTTCCGCTCAAAGGGTCACAGGTGATGGCCTTCACGGTAGCCTTCTTGTCCAAGACAAAAGGACCGGTATACTTCGCAGAATGAGAAGTCGGCTCGGAACCGTCAAGGGTATAGTATATTTCCATTCCTTCACCCACTACATTGATAGACACCTCATTCTTCGCATTGCGGCGGAGGGTAGGCTGTTCAAGCAAGGCAGGAGCAAGGAAGGCTTCCACATTGTTAATGCAGAGAGGTCCTCGAGACTCGGTGAAGTTGATGCGCAAAGCATCGGCCGATGTCGTATTGAAACGAACCAGTCTCTTATAGCCCACAGTGGTCAGCGTATCGGAAGTTTCAACCGGAGTCCATTTTCCATCTTTCTGTACCTCCAAAGTGAACGCACAAACTCGCTGTCCCAACGGGATGTACTCCTGTATCATCACACGGTTTAGGGAAGTACCGGAAGGCAGCGGAAAGGTAAGAGAACCAGTAGTGGTGCTGTCGGTAGTAGCCCAATAGGAATCCCAGTCACCATCGCTCACGTTTCCTGCACCGAAACCACGTCCGCGCGTTTCACTGGCTTCTGGAGTGATGCCTGCAAGGAGGTTGTCCTTCAGTTCAGTCTGGATGGTATGATACCAATCAACAGCATGGGCGGAGTCGGTAGGATGAATCTGACCGGTCAACGCTATCGGGAAGTTAAGAAGGAAATTGGAGTTGTGCCCCACGCTCCGGTAATACAAGTCGACCAACGTAGGGACAGTCTTCACCATGTGGTCTTCGCGATGGTGGTAGAACCAGCCCGGACGGATAGACACGTCACACTCCCCGGGAAGCCACTTGGTTGCATCCTTCATGCCCCACTGCGACTGCCGGTAATGGCTGGCCTTATCCTCGTCATACATCGCCCAACAGGTCTCGCCGGCCCATCCGGACTCGTTACCAATCCAGCGGATATCGGGAACAGAACCACCGAAAATCATCGCATCGGGATGCTTGGTCTTAATCATTTCACGAGCCTTTTCATAGCCATAATAAGTCTTCGGATCAATGGAGCGTGACTCGTTGGTGCCGCCGTACCAGCCGTTACCGCCGTTAGCACCATCAAACCAAAACTCAAACAAAGGACCGTAGTTAGATATCAGCTCATTGATCTGCTCGTGATAAACCTTCTGGTACTCTTCGCGCCCGTACTCCGCATGATGACGATCCCAAGGAGAAAGATAGAGGCCGAACTTCAAACCATACTTCTTGCAGGCATCAGACAGTTCACGAACCATATCGCCCTTACCGCCCTTGTAAGGTGACTTTGAGATGTTATAGTCTACCGTCTTGGTAGGCCAAAGGCAAAAGCCGTCGTGATGCTTGGCCGTTAGAATCACACCCTTCAGACCGGCAGCCTTAATGACACGAACCCACTGGTCACAGTCAAGGTTCGTAGGGTTGAATGTTTCAGCAGGAGTATTACCATAGCCCCATTCCAAGTCATTGAACGTGTTCAATCCGAAATGCACGAAAGCATAGTTTTCCATTTTTTGCCAGGCTACCTGCTCTGGGCTAGGCACGGGATAAACCGGAGATGGAGCATCAACCGGCTTGCACGAAAAGAATGTTCCTGTAAGAAGACAAGGAAACAATAAGTGTTTTACGTTCATAATATGATTGTTTAAAAAATTTTCACTTGACTGATTTGCTGCAAAAGTACACAATTTATAAAAACCAAGAAAATCAAAAAACTGATAAGAGTACTAAAATATGAATTATTGCGGAACAATTATTCTTAGAATATAAAAGATTCATCAGTCTAAGATAACAAATGTCATTGCATAAAAAAAGCCGGACTAATTAAGTCCGGCTTTAATATATGTAGTCTTACAGAATTATTCAGCTTTAGGGGCTTCCTCTGTAGTAGCTTCTACAACTTCAGCAGCAGCTTCTGTTGCACCTTTTTTAGAACGGCGAGTACGAGTTGCTTTCTTAGCAGCGGTCTTAGCCATATTTTCATTGTAGTCAACCAGTTCGATAAAACACATTTCAGCGTTATCTCCCAAACGGTGACCAGTCTTAATGATACGAGTATAACCACCTGGACGGTCTGCAACCTTTACAGAGATCTCTTTGAAGAGTTCAGTTACAGCGAATTTATCTTGCAAGTTGCTAAATACAACACGACGAGAGTTAGTAGTGTCTTCTTTAGATTTTGTAATCAGAGGCTCAACGAATTTCTTCAAAGCTTTAGCCTTCGCAACAGTCGTAGTGATTCTTTTGTGCTTAATCAAAGAACAAGCCATATTAGACAACATAGCGTTTCTGTGAGAAGCAGTACGACCTAAATGGTTGAATTTTTTATTATGTCTCATTTGTTATTCTTTATCTAATTTATACTTAGAAATATCTGTTCCAAACGACAGATTCAGACTCTCGAGCAAATCATCAAGCTCAGTGAGCGATTTCTTACCGAAATTACGGAATTTCAACAAATCAGTTTTGTTGAATTGAACTAAGTCGCCTAAAGTTTCTACATCAGCAGCCTTCAAACAGTTAAGAGCACGGACAGACAAGTCCATATCCACTAACTTAGTTTTCAAAAGCTGACGCATGTGGAGAACTTCTTCATCGAATTCTTCATTTCCGTCAACATCAGAGATTTCAAGAGTAATCTTTTCATCAGAGAAAAGCATGAAATGGTGAATCAGAATTTTAGCAGCTTCTTTCAATGCATCCTTCGGGTGAATGGAACCATCCGTAGTAATTTCCAGAACCAACTTTTCATAGTCAGTTTTCTGTTCTACACGGTAGTTTTCAACCGCGTATTTGACATTACGAATCGGAGTGTAAATAGAATCGATAGGAAGTACGTTCACGTCGGTGCAGAATTCTCTGTTTTCATCAGCAGGGACATATCCACGACCTTTGTTAATAGTAAGTTCTATCTGCATAGTTGCTGTAGAATCTAAATGGCAAATAACTAATTCTGGATTTAACACTTCAAATCCGGTCAAATACTTACCAATATCACCTGCCTTAAATTCGGTAGAATTCTCAATGGTAATACTTACCTTTTCAGATTCGAATTCCTCAACTATTTGCTTGAATCTAACCTGTTTGAGATTCAAGATAATGTTAGTAACATCTTCTTTAACTCCCGGAACAGTGGCAAACTCATGTTCCACACCATCAATATGAATAGTATTGATAGCATAACCTTCCAGAGAAGAAAGAAGAATACGGCGTAAAGCATTACCTACGGTAATACCGAAACCGGGCTCAAGCGGACGAAATTCAAATTTACCGAATTTTGAATCCGCTTCCAACATTAATACTTTATCAGGTTTTTGAAATGCTAATATCGCCATGCAATTAATTATTATTTAGAGTACAATTCAACGATCAAGTGTTCTTTAATGTTTTCAGGAATATCTGCTCTTTCAGGAATGTGCAACATTTTACCAGTCTTAGAGTTTTCATCCCATTCCAACCATGGATATTTACTGTGATTAAATCCAGCCAAAGAGTTAGCGATAACTTCCAAAGATTTAGATCTTTCACGTACTCCAACCAACTGACCAGGTTTAACAGAGAAAGAAGGAATATTTACAACCTTACCATCTACAGTAATATGCTTGTGTCCAACCAACTGACGAGCAGCAGCACGAGTTGGAGCAATACCCAAACGGAACACTACGTTGTCAAGACGACATTCAAGGCTCTGCAGCAAGATTTCACCGGTAATACCGTTCATACTTGCAGCCTTTTCAAACATATTACGGAACTGTTTTTCAAGTACACCGTAAGTATATTTTGCTTTTTGTTTTTCTGCCAGCATGACACCATACTCTGAAGTTTTTCTGCGGCGAGTATTTCCATGCTGTCCTGGAGGATAGTTTTTCTTAGACAAAACTTTATCTGCTCCAAAGATTGCTTCACCGAATTTACGTGCAATTCTTGTTTTAGGTCCAGTATATCTAGCCATTTTCTTTTCTAATTTAATTGTTATTCATGAACTCAATTTGTTGCAGCCGCGATTACAGAAAGGAATTGCAATCCATTATTTAACAAAATCAAGTTACATCTAAATAGGTTATCTTTATTATACTCTTCTTCTCTTAGGAGGACGACAACCGTTGTGAGGCAATGGAGTTACGTCAATGATTTCAGTAACTTCAATTCCAGCTCCGTGTACTGTTCTGATAGCAGACTCACGTCCGTTACCTGGACCCTTAACGTAAGCTTTCACCTTTCTTAGGCCAAGATCATACGCTACTTTAGCGCAATCCTGGGCAGCCATCTGAGCTGCATAAGGAGTATTCTTTTTAGAACCTCTAAATCCCATCTTACCTGCAGAAGACCAAGAAATAATCTGGCCTTCGCTGTTTGCCAAAGAAACGATAATATTGTTGAATGAAGAATGTACATGCAACTGTCCATTTGCATCAACCTTTACATTTCTTTTTTTAGCTGCGACTGTTTTTTTTGCCATATTAACAATTATTATTTAGTAGCTTTTTTCTTATTTGCAACTGTTTTCTTTCTTCCCTTACGTGTACGAGCATTATTCTTAGTGCTCTGACCTCTTACGGGCAGACCCAAACGGTGACGAACACCACGATAGCAACCAATATCCATTAATCGCTTAATGTTCAACTGGATTTCTGAACGAAGATCACCTTCCACTTTAAATTCAGCACCGATAATTTCACGAATCTTAGCAGCCTGGTCATCAGTCCAATCCTTAACCTTCAAATCACGGTCAACACCTGCTTTATCCAAAATTTTTGCTGAACTACTGCGTCCAATACCATATACGTATGTTAACGCAATCTCACCTCTTTTATTCTGAGGCAAATCTACACCAACTATTCTTATAGCCATATACTAAATTATTTTTTTTGCAAAAATAATAAATTATCCTTGACGTTGTTTATACTTAGGATTTTTCTTGTTAATAACATACAAACGGCCATTACGTCTAACGATCTTACATTCCGGCGTACGTTTCTTTAATGATGCTCTTACTTTCATATCTTATTTTTCTTTTATTTGTATCTAAAAACGATTCTTCCTTTAGACAAGTCATAAGGTGACATCTCTACTCGCACCTTATCACCCGGTAAAATTTTGATGTAATGCATTCTCATTTTGCCGGAAATGTGAGCGGTAATCTCATGTCCGTTTTCCAGCTCTACGCGAAACATTGCATTGGACAATGCTTCTACGATTACTCCATCTTGTTCTATTGCTGATTGCTTTGCCATATTAAATTGCTTTATCTCCTAAAACCTCTTCTATATATTCAAATGATGATAAAATATCTGCTTTACCTGCTCTTATCGCAATAGTATGCTCAAAGTGAGCAGCACAGCTTCTATCTTTTGTTCGGATAGTCCAATTATCACTTTCCATCACAACTTCTCGCCTTCCCATTGTTATCATGGGTTCAATTGCAATACACATCCCACTTTTAAGTAAAATGCCTGTCCCACGTCTGCCGTAATTCGGAACTTGAGGATCTTCATGCATCTTCTTACCGATGCCATGCCCCACAAACTCCCTTACTACTCCATAAGAATTGGCTTCGCAATGCTGCTGAACAGCATAACCGATATCTCCTATTCTTTTTCCATGAACAGCACTTTCGATACCTTTATATAAGGCTTCTTTAGTAGTCTTAAGCAAAGCCAGTTTTTCAGGCTCAACCTCTCCTACACAAAAGGTATAGGCAGAATCACCGCAAAAGCCATTAAGCAAAGTTCCACAATCCACCGAAACAATATCTCCATCTTGAAGAGGAATATCATTAGGAATACCATGAACAACCTGTTCATTAACAGAAGTACATAACGTACCCGGGAATGGTCCTCCATATGGATTAGGATATCCTTTAAAAGTAGGAATCGCTCCATGATCACGGATAAACTCTTCAGCAAGTTTATCAAGATAACGTGTAGTAACTCCTGGTCGGATAACTTTTGCAACTTCGGCCAGAGTCTTCCCCACAAGGAGATTACTCTGTCGAAGAAGCTCTATTTCATCATCTGTTTTAAGAAATATCATTATTCATTCTTTTAATAAGCAGCCACATTTCCTGAACGACCCTTAATTCTACCAGAACTTAGCAAGCCGTCATAGTGACGCATAAGCAAGTGGCTCTCTATCTGCTGAAGAGTGTCGAGTACAACACCAACTAGAATCAACAAAGAAGTTCCACCGAAGAACTGTGCAAATTCAGCCTGAACACCAAACACACCAGCAAAAGCTGGAAGAATAGCAACGATAGCTAAGAAAAGTGAACCAGGAAGAGTAATACGTGACATCACAGTATCGATATAGTCAGCCGTATTCTTACCAGGTTTAATACCTGGAATAAATCCGTTATTTCTCTTCATATCTTCAGCCATCTGAGTCGGATTGATTGTAATAGCTGTGTAGAACCAAGTAAATACGATAATCAAAGCCGCAAATACCAAGTTATACCAAAAACTAGTATGATCAATAAATGCTCTAACTATTCCGCTAGCTGCTTCTGTATTTGAAAAACCTACAATGGTAATTGGAATAAACATAATAGCCTGTGCAAAAATGATAGGCATTACGTTTGCTGCATTTACCTTCAAAGGAATATACTGTCTAGCACCACCATATTGCTTATTGCCTACAATACGTTTAGCATACTGAACTGGAACTTTACGTACACCCTGAACTAATAGAATGGCAGCAGCGATCACCAAAATCAGCATGACAATCTCAAGCAGGAACATGACGATACCACCGCCACCCGGAGAAGCAAGGCGAGAAACGAATTCGCCAAAAAAGGCTTGAGGCAGACGAGCAATGATACCCACCATGATGATGAGTGAAATACCATTACCAATACCCTTATCCGTAATTCTTTCACCTAGCCAAAGGATGAACATACTTCCAGCGGCCAAAATGATGGTAGAAGTAATAATAAAGAAAGTCCAATCTAAAGAAGCATTAAGAGCCGAATTAGCTTGCATTTTTAAGTTAATCAGATAAGAAGGAGCCTGGAATATCAAAATGAAAATAGTCAGGAAACGAGTATACTGATTAATCTTTCGACGTCCGCTTTCACCCTCACGCTGCATCTTCTGGAAGGAAGGCACGGCAATAGCCAACAACTGAATCACGATAGATGCAGAAATGTACGGCATAATACCTAATGCAAAGATAGAAGCATTAGAAAAAGCTCCCCCAGAGAACATGTTTAACAAAGCAAGAAGTCCTTCGCTAGTTTGCTCGTGCAATTGAGCCAACATACTCGGATTAATACCTGGAAGAACCACGTAAGAACCAAATCTGTAGATTGCAACGAACAATATAGTAATGAGGATCCGTTGTCTCAGATCCTCAATTTTCCATATATTCTTTAATGTTTCAATAGATTTTCTCATTGTATCAGAGTTTTACTGCATTACCACCAACGGCTTCGATTGCAGCTACTGCACTCTTAGAGAAAGCGTTTGCTTCCACATCAAGCTTAATAGTTAAACTACCGTTACCGAGAACTTTCACCAACTGGTTTGAAGAGATAAAACCTGCTTCTACAAGCTCGTTAATACCTACTTTAGTAAGATTTTTAGCTTCGGCCAATTTCTGGATAGTATCCAAGTTGATAGCCTTATATTCAACACGGTTAATATTCTTAAAACCAAATTTTGGCACACGACGTTGGAGAGGCATCTGTCCACCTTCAAAACCGATTTTCTTAGAATAACCAGATCTTGACTTAGCTCCTTTATGTCCTCTTGTAGAAGTGCCGCCTAAACCAGAACCAGCACCACGGCCAATTCTCTTACAAGTTTTGACAGAACCTTCAGCAGGACGTAAATTATTCAAATTCATATTATAAGAATCTTAATTTTAACGATATATTACTTAACGATTGACACCAAGTGTTTCACCTTTTCAACCATACCTAGAATTGAAGGAGTTGCTTCGTGTTCAACCACACGATTCAATTTACGAAGACCAAGTGCATCCAATGTCTTTTTCTGATCTGCTGGAGCACCAATTCTACTTTTTACTTGCTTAATCTTAATAGTTGACATGTGCTATTCCTCCTTATCCTCTAAATACTTTATCCAAACTTACACCTCTGTTCTGAGCTACCATACGAGCATCTCTCATTTCGCTCAAAGCAAGGATAGTAGCTTTAACCAAGTTATGAGGGTTAGATGAACCCTTAGACTTAGCCAAAACGTCAGTAACACCTACGCTTTCCAATACTGCACGCATTGCACCACCAGCTACCACACCAGTACCAGTAGAAGCTGGTTTGATGAATACTTCAGCACCACCAAATTTAGCAGTCTGTTCGTGAGGTACAGTACCTTTCAGTACAGGCACGCGAGTAAGGTTTTTCTTTGCAGATTCAACACCTTTTGCAATAGCAGCTGTTACTTCACCTGCCTTACCAAGGCCCCAACCGATGATACCATCTTCATTACCTACTACAACGATTGCAGAGAAACTGAATGTTCTACCACCTTTTGTAACCTTTGTAACACGGTTGATAGCAACCAATCTATCTTTTAATTCTATATCGTTAGTGATCTTAACTCTATTATTAACTGCCATAATTGATTAAAATTTAAGTCCACCGTTACGAGCAGCATCAGCCACTTCTTTTACTCTCCCATGATACAAGTAACCATTACGGTCGAATACGACAGTCGTAATACCAGCTTCCTGAGCTTTCTTTGCGATCAGTTCACCAACCTTTGCAGCCTGTTCTTTCTTAGGCATTGTTTCCATACCCAAAGAAGAAGCAGCAGCCAAAGTCTTACCGGTCAAATCATCAATAACCTGAACATAGATCTGCTTGTTACTTCTAAACACACTCATACGCGGACGTTCAGTAGTACCTGAAATCTTATTGCGTACTCTATATTTAATCTTGATTCGTCTTTCTATTTTTGTTGTCATAATTATACGATTTTAAGTGAATTATTTAGCGCCAGCAGACTTACCAGACTTTCTACGAATTTCTTCACCAACAAACTTAATACCTTTTCCTTTATAAGGTTCAGGCTTACGGAAAGAACGGATTTTTGAACAAACCTGACCAAGCAGCTGTTTGTCACAAGATTCCAATAGAATAAGAGGGTTCTTATTTCTTTCTGATTTAGTTTCAACCTTGATTTCTGGAGGCAACTGCATAAAGATATTATGAGTATAACCCAAAGCGAAATCAATGATATTACCATTGTTTGATGCACGGTAACCCACACCGACAAGTTCCAACTCTTTCTTGTAACCTTCAGAAACACCTACAACCATGTTGTTGATCAAAGCACGATACAAACCATGGAAAGCATGGCGCTGCTTTTGGTTATCAAGCATAGCGTCTTCATTTTCTTTCAACACAACATGTCCGTCTGCAATTTCTACAATGATAGCAGGATTTACAAACTGGCTCAACTCACCTTTTGGACCTTTTACATTCACTACATTGTCCTTCAGAGTAACTGTTACTCCTGCAGGAATACTAATGGGCAATTTACCTATTCTTGACATTGATTATCCTCCTACATTAATATACATAGCAAAGAACTTCACCACCAATTTTCAAGGTAGCAGCTTCCTTGTCTGTCATCACACCTCTAGATGTAGATATAATAGCAATACCTAATCCATTAATAACTCTCGGCATGTCTTTGTAGCCAGTATACTTACGCATACCTGGAGTAGATACTCTTTCAAGCTTCTTGATAGCGTTAACCTTGTTAACTGCATCATACTTCAAAGCCACTTTGATAGTTCCCTGAGGACCATCTTCTACAAATTTGTAGTTCAGGATGTAACCTTTGTCAAACAGGATTTTTGTAATTTCCTTTTTCAAGTTTGAAGCAGGCACTTCCACAACTCTGTGCTTAGCACTAATTGCATTTCTCAATCTTGTGAGAAAATCTGCTATTGGATCTGTCATATAAAATGATTGTTAAATTAATCAGGACTACCCTGACAATATTTAATAATAAAAAGTATTTACCAGCTTGCTTTCTTTACGCCTGGGATTAAACCGTTAGAAGCCATTTCACGGAACTGAATACGAGAAATACCGAACTGACGGATATAACCTTTTGGACGACCAGTCAGCTTACAACGGTTATGCAAGCGAATAGGATTAGAGTTTTTAGGCAGAGCCTGCAATTTCTGAGCAGCTTCAAAAGCTTCTGCAGGTTCTCCTGTGTTTACAATCTTCTTCAACGCAGCACGTTTTTCAGCATATCTGGCTACCATTTTGGCTCTTTTCACTTCACGAGCCTTCATTGATTCTTTTGCCATATCTTATCAATCTTTTTTAGCGTTTTTAAACGGTAAACCGAATTCTTTCAGCAGAGCATAACCTTCTTCGTCAGTCTGAGCTGAAGTAACGAAAGTGATGTTCATACCCAAAATCTTAGTAATACTATCGATATTGATTTCAGGGAAGATAATCTGTTCCTGAATACCTAAAGTATAGTTACCTTTTCCATCGAATTTGCTTTCGATACCTTTGAAGTCACGGATACGAGGCAAAGCTACGCGTACGAGTCTTTCAAGGAATTCATACATTCTTTCACGACGCAAAGTTACCATAACACCGATAGGCATTTTCTTACGCAACTTAAAGTTTGCAATATCTTTGCGAGAAACAGTAGCAACAGCTTTCTGACCAGTGATTGCTGTCAATTCATTGATAGCAACATCAATAATTTTCTTGTCAGCTACAGCCATACCCAATCCCTGGTTGATAACGATTTTCTTAAGAACCGGAATCTGCATGGTTGAAGTATACTGGAACTGATTCTTCAACGCAGGAGCTATACGCTCTGCATATTCTTTTTTAAGGCTTGCAGTATTACTCATCATTAAATCTCCTCTCCTGATTTTTTAGCATAACGAACAAATGTTCTTCCATCAGAACTTTCTCTTCTACCTACACGAGTCGGTTTACCAGTCTTTGGGTCTACCGGATTCAGGTTAGAGATGTGAATAGGAGCTTCCTGCTTCACAATACCACCCTGAGGATTTTTAGCGTTAGGTTTGGTGCTCTTAGATACCATATTGATACCTTCTACCAGTGCACGTCCTTCTTTAACAAGGACCTTCAACACGCGGCCAGTTTTACCCTTGTCTTCGCCAGAGTTTACGTAAACTGTATCGCCTTTCTTAATATGTAATTTACTCATTACTAAAATCTTTTACAAAATTAAAGTACTTCAGGTGCAAGTGAAACCACTTTCATATTTGCATTACGCAACTCTCTTGCAACAGGGCCGAAGATACGACTTCCTCTAATTTCACCTGCATTGTTCAACAACACGCAAGCATTATCATCAAAACGAATGTAAGAACCATCAGCACGACGGATTTCTTTCTTAGTACGTACGATCAAGGCCTTAGATACTGCACCTTTTTTAATATCACTTGAGGGGATAACACTCTTTATTGAAACAACAATAACATCCCCAACAGAGGCATAACGTCTTTTAGTACCCCCTAAAACGCGAATACAAAGAGCTTCTTTTGCACCACTGTTGTCACATACTGTAAGTCTGGATTCTGTTTGTATCATAATTACTTAGCTCTTTCAATAATTTCAACCAATCTCCATCTCTTAGTTTTGCTCAAAGGACGAGTTTCCATGATACGAACTGTATCGCCAATCTGACATTCGTTCTTTTCGTCATGAGCGTGGTATTTTTTCGTTTTAGAAACGAACTTACCATAAATAGGGTGTTTTTCCTTAAACTTAGCAGCAACAGTAATGGTCTTTTCCATTTTGTTGCTAACTACAACACCAGTTCTTTCTTTTCTTAAATTTCTAGCTTCCATGCGGACCATTATTATTTGTTAAGTTCTCTCTGACGCAACTCTGCTTTCATACGCGCAATAGTTCTGCGTAACATCTTGATCTGTGCAGGATTTTCCAGCGGAGAGATCGAATGATTTAAAACCATTTGATTGTAATTGGCAACTTCAGTCTGAATTCTTTCTGCCAATTCGTTGGTAGCTATTTCTCTAATTTCTGCAATCTTCATATCAATTAAGCATTTTGACTTGCGTCGTAATCACGTCTAACAATAAACTTAGTAGTAACAGGAAGTTTCTGTGCTGCAAGACGCAGAGCTTCTTTTGCTACTTCGAAAGATACACCTTCAACTTCGATCAAAATACGACCAGGAGTTACAGGAGCTACGAAACCTTCCGGAGAACCCTTACCTTTACCCATACGTACGTCTGCTGGTTTGCGAGTAATTGGTTTATCCGGGAAAATACGGATCCAAATCTGACCTTGACGCTGCATATATCTAGTTACAGCAATACGAGCTGCTTCAATCTGACGTCCAGTGATCCATTTTGTCTGAAGAGCCTTGATACCGAAAGTACCGAAAGCCAACTGATGTCCTCTCTGGGCATTGCCTTTAGCGCTACCTTTCTGCTGTCTTCTGAATTTTGTCTTTTTCGGTTGTAACATAATTCCTAAAATTCAAATTCGTTAGCGATTGTTGTTGTTTTTCTTTCTGCGGAAATTCTTTCCACCATTATTACCGTTTCCACCACGGTTGTTCTCTTTGCTCTGAGTAAAGTTAGGAGTCAATTCACGTTTTCCGTAAACTTCTCCACGACAAATCCATACTTTGATACCCAGCAAACCAACTTTTGTCAAAGCTTCAGTATGACAATAGTCGATATCTGCACGGAAAGTATGCAATGGAGTACGTCCTTCCTTGTACATTTCAGAACGTGCCATTTCAGCGCCATTCAAACGACCTGAAATCAACACCTTTACACCTTCAGCTCCCATACGCATTGTATTGGCAATAGCCATCTTAATAGCGCGACGGTAAGCGATTTTTCCTTCAACCTGGCGAGCGATGTTGTTAGCAACAATCACAGCGTCCAGTTCCGGTCTCTTCACTTCGAAGATATTAATCTGGATATCTTTGTCGGTGATCTTCTTCAACTCCTCTTTCAGTTTATCAACTTCCTGACCACCTTTACCAATGATAATACCTGGGCGAGCAGTACATACAGTAATTGTCACCAATTTCAGAGTACGTTCAATTACGATTCTTGAAACGCTGGCTTTTGCAAGTCTGGCATTCAGATATTTACGAATTTTGCTGTCTTCCAACAAAGCATCACCATAATTCTTGCCACCGTACCAGTTAGAATCCCATCCTCTGATAATTCCTAAACGGTTGCTTATCGGATTTACTTTCTGTCCCATCTAGTCTTTAATTTTTATCATTAGTATTCTTAGAATCAACGAACAAAGTCACATGATTTGAACGCTTGCGAATTCTGTAACCTCTACCCTGTGGAGCCGGTCTCATTCTTTTCAAGGTTGCTCCCCCGTCAACATAAATCTTAGTTACAAACAATTCACCTTCATCAGCCTTACGTTCGTTTTTCTGTTCCCAGTTAGCAATAGCAGAGCGTAACAATTTTTCCACTCTTGCAGAAGCTTCTTTAGAAGAAAACTTCAATACACCAAGCGCTCTGTTCACTTCCATACCGCGAATCATGTCAGCCACGAGACGCATCTTACGCGGAGAAGTAGGCACATTTTGCAATTTTGCAAAATACATGGTTTTAAGGGCTTCTTTTCTTTTTTCAGCCGATATTTTTTTTCTTGCTCCCATTATTTATTACTTTATTATTTCAAATAAGCGTCCTGTTATTATTTTTTCTTGTTACCAGCGTGTCCACGGAAAGTACGTGTTGGAGCAAATTCTCCCAACTTATGACCAACCATGTTTTCAGTAACGTAAACAGGAATAAATTTGTTACCGTTATGAACTGCAATAGTATGCCCTACGAAATCAGGCGAAATCATTGAAGCTCTAGCCCATGACTTAACAACTGACTTCTTGCCGCTTTCATTCATAGCGAGCACTTTCTTTTCCAGTTTTACATTAATATATGGACCTTTTTTTAATGAACGACTCATAAATTACTCAATTAATCAGTTGTTATTACTTTCTTCTTTCAATAATGTACTTAGAAGACTGTTTCTTAGGTGCTCTTGTCTTCAAGCCCTTAGCATACAATCCAGTACGTGATCTTGGGTGACCTCCTGACTGACGTCCTTCACCACCACCCATTGGGTGATCAACAGGGTTCATAACAACACCACGGTTGTGAGGACGACGTCCCAACCAACGTGAACGACCTGCCTTACCAGAAGCTTCCAAAGCGTGGTCTGAATTACCAACACTACCGATAGTAGCTTTACAAGCACTCAAGATCTTTCTTACTTCACCTGAAGGCAATTTAATCACACAGTATTTTCCTTCACGAGAAGTCAACTGAGCAAAGTTACCAGCCGATCTTACCAAAGCAGCACCCTGTCCTGGACGTAATTCGATGTTGTGAATTACAGTACCAACTGGGATGTTTTCAAGTGGAAGCGCATTACCAATCTCAGGCGACGCATTCACACCAGACATCAAAGTACTACCTACCTGCAATCCATTAGGAGCAATGATATATCTTTTTTCACCATCAGCATAGAACAACAGAGCGATACGAGCGGAACGGTTCGGATCGTATTCGATTGTCTTAACAACTGCTGGAACACCGTCTTTATTTCTCTTGAAGTCGATCAAACGGAATTTTCTCTTATGACCGCCACCTAAGTAGCGCATGGTCATTTTACCTACATGGTTACGACCACCACTAGCGCGCTTACCATATACAAGAGATTTCTCTGGTACCGATGCAGTAATTTCTTCAAAAGTACCAATAATTTTGTGTCTCTGCCCCGGTGTTGTGGGCTTAAATTTACGTACTGCCATCTTTTATTTAAATATTGCTATAAAAATCAATAGTATCACCTTCTTTCAATGTAACGATAGCTTTCTTATAAGCGTTTGTACGTCCATTGATAAGACCTGATTTAGTATAACGGCTTTTGTTCTTACCTGCATAGCGGATAGTATTTACATCCACAACAGTCACGTTATACAAAGCTTCGATTTCACTCTTAATCTGTAATTTGTTAGCTTCAGGACGAACAATAAATCCAAAACGGTTGAATTTTTCAGATATTGCCGTCATTTTTTCTGTAACCAACGGTTTAATAATCATTCCCATTTTACTTCAGCCTCCTTTAATTATTTAACTAAGGTTTCCTCGATAGCTTTCAATGCGCTCTCTGTTACAACAAGAGTTTCTGCGTTCAATACCGAGTAAGTATTCAGCGCAGAAGCAATTGCTAGATTTGTACGCTCTAAGTTACGAGCAGACAAATATACGTTTTTATTTGCTTCTGGCAAAACCATAAGCAGCTTTTTACCAGCCACTTTCAGATTATTCACAACATTTACAAATTCTTTAGTCTTAGGAGCTTCGAATACGAAATCTTCTACCACTACAATGTTGTTTGCCTGAGCTTTATAAGCCAATGCAGACTTACGAGCCAACGCCTTTACTTTCTTGTTCAATTTGAACCAGTAGTCACGTGGTTTAGGACCAAACACACGAGCACCACCTACCAACAGCGGAGAGTTGATGTCACCACGACGAGCACCACCACCACCTTTCTGACGGCCTAATTTACGAGTAGAACCACTGATTTCGCTTCTTTCTTTAGACTTGTGAGTTCCCTGGCGTTGGTTAGCCATGTACTGCTTTACATCCAGATAGATAGCGTGATCATTCGGAGTGATTCCGAAGATAGCTTCATTCAAAGCAACCTTTCTTCCGGTGTCTTCACCCTTGATATTTAATACGTTAACTTCCATTATTTCTCAATTATTACGATTGAACCTTTGCAACCCGGAACAGAACCCTTGATCAAAAGCAAGTTATGTTCTGGAATTACTTTTAATACCTGTAAGTTTTGAGTAGTAACTCTTTCACCACCCATGTGTCCGCCCATGCGCATTCCTTTGAATACTTTTGCAGGGTAAGAACAAGCACCAATAGAACCCGGTTTACGAGCGCGGTTGTGCTGACCGTGAGTAGTCTGGCCTACACCACCGAAACCATGACGTTTTACAACACCCTGGAATCCTTTACCCTTAGAAGTTCCCACAACATCCACATAAGTAGCGTCATTGAACAATTCAACGGTAATAGTGTCACCTAAATTCAATTCCTCTGAGAAATCTTTGAACTCGGCCAAGTGTCTCTTTGGAGTTACTCCAGCTTTCTTAAAGTGACCCATCAACGGTTTAGTAGTGTGCTTTTCCTTCATGTCCTGGAAACCTACTTGAACAGCTGCATAGCCATCTTTTTCTACACTCTTAATCTGAGTAACTACACAAGGACCAGCTTCGATAACAGTGCATGGTACATTTTTACCATCAGCACTGAAAACGGATGTCATTCCGATTTTCTTTCCTAATAATCCTGGCATTTCAGTTAATTTTTAAATGATTAAACTTTAATTTCTACTTCTACTCCACTTGGCAATTCCAATTTCATCAAAGCGTCTACTGTCTTTGCAGTTGAGCTATAGATGTCGATCAGTCTCTTATAAGAAGACAATTCGAACTGTTCGCGTGACTTCTTGTTAACGAAAGTCGAACGGTTTACAGTGAAGATACGTTTGTGTGTTGGCAATGGAATAGGACCGCTAACGATAGCGCCTGTAGCCTTCACAGTTCTTACAATCTTTTCTGCAGACTTGTCTACCAAGTTGTGATCGTAAGATTTCAGTTTAATTCTGATTTTCTGACTCATTGTTTAAATTTGATTAGAAATTTATTTTATAAGATGAAGCATGAGGGCTAAGAGTCATTCGCTAGCCCTCATAGGCTTCAAGATAATTCTTTATTATACCAAGTCTACGCGACCTTTAACTTCTTCCAATACAGTCTTAGCGATTGAGCTAGATACCTGTGCATGGTGATCATAAGTCATTGAAGAAGTAGCACGACCTGAAGTGATAGTACGCAAAGCTGTTACATAACCGAACATTTCAGCCAATGGAACCATTGCTTTCACAATACGAGCACCAGAACGGCTTGTTTCCATACCTTCTACCTGACCACGACGTCTGTTCAAGTCACCGATAACATCACCCATATTTTCTTCTGGAGTTACTACTTCCAACTTCATGATAGGCTCCATCAAAACAGGACCTGCCTTAGCACAAGCATTCTTGTAAGCCTGGATAGCACAGATTTCGAATGACAACTGGTCAGAGTCAACTGGGTGGAATGAACCATCCTTCAAGACTACCTTCAGTGAATCAAGCGGATAACCTGCCAAGATACCATTCTTCATTGCTGTTGCAAAACCTTTCTGAACTGAAGGGATAAATTCCTTAGGAACGTTACCACCTTTCACTTCATCGATAAACTGCAAACCGCCCTGCTTGAAGTCTTCATCAACTGGACTGATAGTTACGATGATATCAGCAAACTTACCACGACCACCTGACTGTTTCTTGTAAACCTCACGCAATTCAACTGACTTAGTGATAGCTTCTTTGTAGCTAACCTGAGGACGACCCTGGTTACATTCTACTTTGAATTCACGTTTCAAACGGTCGATGATGATATCCAAGTGAAGCTCACCCATACCTGAAATAACAGTCTGACCTGTCTGTTCGTCAGTCTTAACTGTAAATGTTGGGTCTTCTTCAGCCAATTTAGCCAAACCATTAGACAGTTTATCCAAGTCTTTCTGAGTCTTAGGCTCAACTGCGATACCGATAACTGGATCTGGGAAATCCATAGATTCAAGAACGATAGGAGCAGTTTCATCACACAAAGTATCACCAGTACGGATATCTTTGAAACCAACACCTGCACCGATATCACCAGCACCAATCACTTCAACAGGATTCTGCTTGTTTGAGTGCATCTGAAACAAACGTGATACACGTTCCTTCTTACCAGAGCGAGTGTTGTAAATATAAGAACCAGCATCTACTTTACCTGAATAAACACGGAAGAAAGTCAAACGACCAACATAAGGGTCAGTAGCGATTTTAAATGCCAAAGCTGAAGTTTTTTCATCTTCGCTAGGCTTACGATCTTCTTCAGCACCTGTATCAGGGTTAGAACCTATGATGTTTGGAGTGTCCAATGGTGAAGGCAAGAAAGCACAAACGTAATCCAGCAATGTCTGAACACCTTTGTTCTTGAATGAAGAACCACACAACATAGGAACAATTTCCATCTTAAGAGTTGCAGCACGCAAAGCACGCAAGATTTCTTCATCAGTGATAGTTGAAGGATCGTCAAAGAATTTTTCCATCAACACTTCATCAAATTCAGCCACTTTTTCAAGCATCTTTTCTCTCCACTCGTTGGCTTCATCAACCAAGTTTGCAGGGATATCTTCCAAGCTATAGTCAGCACCCATTGTTTCATCGTGCCACAAGATAGCTTTCATCTTAATCAAGTCAACAACTCCCTTAAAGTTTTCTTCTGCACCGATAGGAATTTCAATAGGACATGGATTAGCTCCCAACACATCCTTCATCTGGCGAACTACTTCGAAGAAGTCTGCACCTGAACGGTCCATTTTGTTTACATAACCGATACGTGGTACATTGTATTTGTCAGCCTGACGCCATACAGTTTCAGACTGTGGTTCAACACCACCTACCGCACAGTATGTAGCAACAGCACCGTCAAGAACACGCAATGAACGTTCTACTTCAGCAGTAAAGTCAACGTGTCCCGGAGTGTCAATCAAGTTGATTTTATATTTGTTGCCGCTGTAAATCCAATAAGTTGTTGTCGCAGCAGAAGTAATAGTAATACCGCGTTCCTGCTCCTGAGCCATCCAGTCCATTGTAGCTGAACCATCATGAGTTTCACCGATCTTGTGAGTCAGACCTGTATAGAACAAAATACGTTCTGAAGTAGTAGTCTTACCAGCATCGATGTGAGCCATAATACCGATATTACGGGTCAAATGCAAATCGTTTTTAGCCATTTTAGTTCCTTCTTATTATATATTAAATACTTGATTAGAATCTGAAGTGAGCGAATGCACGGTTAGCTTCAGCCATACGGTGCATATCTTCTTTACGTTTGAAGGCACCACCCTGTTCGTTATAAGCGTCAAGGATTTCAGCAGCCAATTTATCAGCCATTGATTTACCACCGCGTTTACGAGCGAAAGCAATCAAGTTCTTCATTGAGATTGACTCTTTGCGGTCAGGACGAATTTCAGTAGGAACCTGGAAAGTAGCACCACCGATACGGCGAGATTTTACTTCCAGCTGAGGAGTTACATTATCTAATGCTTTTTTCCAAACTTCCAATGCAGACGATTCTTCGTTAGGAAGTTTAGTTTCAACTGTTTTCAATGCATTGTAGAAGATTTCATAAGAAGTGTTCTTCTTTCCATCATACATCAGATGGTTTACGAACTTAGAAACCTTCTGATCGTTGAATACTGGATCCGGGAGGATCACACGTTTTTTTGGTTTTGCTTTTCTCATTTTGTTTGATAATAATGTTTAGTTTGGGGCTGCATCTCTGTTTACTTCAACACTTCCACCGAAGTATTTACTCAACCTTAAAGCTTTTCCAACAAACCAAAACGGATTTAAATAGTTTTTTTTTCTAAAAAGGATTGTACTCAGCTAAGTCTTACTTTTTGCCTTTTCCTGCTGGAGCTGCCTGTCCTGGTTTTGGACGCTTAGCACCGTATTTAGAACGTCTCTGTGTACGACCAGCTACACCTGCTGTATCCAATGTACCACGAACAATGTGATAACGTACACCTGGAAGGTCTTTCACACGACCACCACGAACCAATACGATTGAGTGTTCCTGCAAGTTGTGTCCTTCTCCTGGGATGTATGAGTTAACTTCTTTAGAGTTTGTCAGACGCACACGGGCAACTTTACGCATTGCTGAGTTAGGTTTCTTAGGAGTTGTAGTGTAAACACGTACACAAACACCACGTCTCTGAGGGCATGAGTCCAATGCAGGTGATTTACTCTTATCAACCAAAACCGTTCTTCCTTTTCTTACTAACTGTTGAATAGTAGGCATTTTGTTTGATTTTTAATTGTTATATATTTTAATTTTACTGTTTTTCCAATCCTTAGCGAAACAATACATTTCGGGTTGCAAAATTACAAATAACTTTTTAATAGGCAAACTGTTTTAGGACAAAAAAAGCCCATTTCCCTGAAAAAGATGGGAAATGGGCTACAGAATTCTTTTTTTATACTTTTTTAAGCCTCTCCTTTAAAGTCACTCAATGGAGGTACAAATGTTTTGTTTTCATTCTGCATCTGTTCTTCCGGCATACGGATAGCTCCAAAATTGCTTTCATATTTTGCGATATTATCCTGAAGAGCATACATCAGTCGTTTTGCATGTTCTGGAGTCATCACAATACGTGACTGGACACCTGCCTTAGGAATACCTGGCATGATGCGTACAAAGTCGATAATAAATTCTGAAGTGGAGTGAGTCAAGATAGCCAAGTTTGCATAAGTTCCCTGTGCTACTTCTTCTTTCAGCTCAATCTGAAGCTGATTATTGTTGTTTTCGTTTTCCATGATAATTAAGTTTAAATTTATTTCAGTTAATCTTACGGACGGCAAAAGTAAAAAAGAAAATACGTTTTCCAAGCATTTTCCATGAAAAAAATCGATTTTATCTGTTTAATGCTACATTTTAACGTCCTCTACCTACTTGTATCATCTTCATCTGAAATCTCCCCACAACATCTTCCCTGCTCTCTACTTGCCTTTAACCTTAACAAGAATTCATGGAGTTCACCGGTGTTATTCAAAAAACTGCAAAGATGACTCCTCCCTACTGAACTTATCTCCGCCGGTAATCAACAAAAAAATTTCATCTGTCGAGTATAACTGCGCCCAGCCACTCCACAGATGAAACCTTTCATTAATCGCCATTAATACGTGTCCAGCGACACACCACTTGCAATACAAGAAGAAAAAGACTCATACCACAAGTTCTTATTTTGTAAATTTACGTAATAATCTGATAAAAACCAAATTAATTCATCTCTTTCTTATAAATTTCCCCTACTCTATTGTAGAGTATCGGTTTATCTCATCTATCCTCCCCTTTTTAATTACAAGGAGCAAAACGTAATTTATATTGCAATCCCTTTTGTGGCACCCGATAGACAGGCAATGTATCTACATCCTGACCGCAACTAGCATTTCCCACTCCACGCAGAGCTGCATCTAAATGCAATACAATATACGGACGACGTACCAATTCCCACATGTGGTTACAATTCATCAAATCCTCATCGGTGTAGCGAAGCGCAGAGAATGACACCTTTCCTTCTGTCAGAATCTGTACCCCCTTGCCTGAAGCATCGGTCATTTTCAATTCACGAAGCCCCTCACGGTTACCCATAGACTGAGGTTTTACATATTCTTCTTTCATACCTTCTACCGTATCGGTATATCGCCCTACCATACAGCCATCTTTACGGTCTGAATAATTTTCCCAAGGACCAAATGCATAATAGTCTAAATGCTCCAGCGATGGATTTACAGCGCAGACCAAGCCACAACGACGCAAATCGGCTGTATGAGGCACCAAGGTTACTTCCATATCCATATATCCAGCCTTGGTGAAAGTGTAAGTGATATAGGTATCACACAAGCTGCCTTTACGTTGTGATGTTACCACTACCCTACCTTTTTCCTTTACATAAGAGCAAGTTCCTTTTTCTTCCATTCCATTGGCCACCTTAGTAAAACGGTCATTCTCAATCCAGCGATGATTATCAAATTCAAAACCTTTTCCATCTGCCACAAAAGGAACTCCTTGCAATGTAAAATCTATCATCTTACCAGTATTCTGGTCAAACACAGCGGTCAGGGTCTTGCCTACAATAGACAAATTGCCATTTTCTTCCTTCACTTCATACTGTTCTTTCACTCTTTTACGAGTTGCCGGCTCTTTCATTCCAGAACGCACCACTACTTCATATTGCTGTTGTGCCACCACATGACCGGCCTTAGCCCACACATTAGCACCCGCAGCACAAACATATAAGTTCAGCATCACTTCATTTCCATTTTTCTCAGCATCCAACAAATCAGTCCCCTTCAGCTTCAAGGTCAAATCAACCGAAGCATCTGGTGTCACATTCGGCAAGCGCAAGCTATCCACAGTCTGCACTTTTCCATTCTTCAGTACTTTCCAACGAAGATAGAAATTACCCAAAGAAATAAAATCATAAGTATTCTTCAATCTTACATTTACTTCATCTAATTGGGAATCCGCTCCCAAGTATTCAAAATGCACATATTGATAGGCAGCCTTAACCTCTTTCAGTTTTGGAGATTCCTCACGAGTAGCAGGAATAATTCCGTTGGAACAGAAGTTGCCTTGATGAGGACCTGGGAAATCATATCCAGTATGTAGTTTGTAGATTCCTTTCTTGATTTCATGAGGTTCATAGATAGCTTGATCTACCCAATCCCAAATAGCACCACCAATCGTAGTACTGCTACTTTCAATGCTATTCCAATATTCTTTCAAGTTACCAATGGCATTACCCATACTATGAGCATATTCACAAATAAACATCGGCTTATCGAAAGAGTTTACATGCTCGTCCATCCATGCCATTCCCGGATACATTTTTGAATAAAGGTCGCTAAAACGGTTACCCCCAAATGCTTTACCGTCACGGGTACCTTCATAATGAACAGGACGGCTGTCGAGGGCTTTCGCTGCATCATAACATGCCTGGAAATTACTGCCCCCACCTGCTTCATTACCCAAACTCCAGAAAATAACCGACGGATGATTACGGTCGCGCAAAACCATACGGTCTATACGATCAACAAATGATGGAATCCAAGAAGGCATATCACTGATTGACTGGTTAGCATGGTCCTCCAAATCGGCTTCATCCATAGCGTACAAACCATAATAATCAAACATAGCATACATCCTAGCCGCATTAGGATAATGTGAAGTACGAATGGTATTGATATTATTCTGTTTCATCAAGGTCACATCACGCAACATTGACTCTGTAGTCACCGCACGGCCAAACTCCGGATGTGAGTCATGGCGGTTCACGCCTTTAAAGAAGACTCTCTGACCATTGATATATACCAACGAACCTTTTATCTCTATATTTCTAAAGCCATATTTGGTAGAAAAAGCCATTTCATCTTTTCCTTTTTCACGCTGCACCACACGTACCGTATATAAATTGGGGGTTTCGGCAGTCCACAAAGAAAGATTCTTCAAACTGAAAGTCGCCGAGCTATTAACCTTTTGATTCTTTTCTGAGAAGGTAACCATCTGGCTTGATTCCGACAACAATTTCCCGTCGGGAGTCCACAGGCTCACCACCACTTCCTTCTTTCCTGACAGCTTACTACGGTTATCCAATGTAAAATCAACCTTCATTGTTCCACTCTGATAACAGTCGGCAGCATCTAGACTAGAGGTAATATAGTGATCACGTACAGCAACCATTGGAGTACGATACAAATAAACATCACGGAAAATACCGCTCATGCGAAACATATCCTGGCATTCCAAGTAAGAGCCGTCCGACCATCGGAAAACCTGAACAGCCAACTTATTCTTTCCCACTTTCAAATAAGGAGTCAAGTCAAATTCAGCCACATTGTTCGCCCCCTGAGAATAGCCTACATACTTGCCGTTCAAATAAACAAAAGCCGCACTATAGATACCACCAAAATGAATGAACGTACGCTGTTGTTTCCAATCTTCAGGAAGTTCAAAGAAACGCACATACGAGCCTACCGGATTAATTCCATAATTGGCACCACCATCATTAAAACCTTTACGCGCATCAATAAAAGGAGGCACATTGGCATGAGGATATTCTACATTGGCATAAATCGGACGGTCGTATCCTTGCATTTCCCAGTTAGAAGGAACCGGAATAGTTTTCCATCCCGAAACATCATAATCCTCTTTATAGAAATTGAGTGGACGCTCAGAAGGCTGTGACACAAAATGAAAAAACCAATCGCCATTCAGCAGCTGAACATTAGAACTGTTGCAGTCCACCCATGGGGTACTATAAAACTCTCTATCGTCCAACATCTCTTTTTCGGTGGTGTAAGGAATGAAAGTAGCATGTCCAGCCTCTTTGTTTTCTGCAAACATAGTTTCATCTTCCCAATACACCCTTTCACGATTCAGATACTTGGCCTGCAAGTTGTTCGGCAACGACATTTTGCTGGCACGAATCTTAAAATACGTATCTGGCTTACTTCCGTTTCTTTTAGCATTTACTAAAGAAAAAGTCCCATTGGAAGTACATGAAAGCATCAATTCCGGGCTGTTAGTAGGAATAATCTGAAACCATTCCCCTTTCTTGCGAACTACCCACAACTGAGATTCATCTGAACCATTATTTTCAGCAACCCCTAAAGAACGAGTTGTAGTGGCATGGAGAGCCTTGTTGACAAACGGATTGATAAACCGGAAACTGCCCGACAAATCACTAACAGCCCATTGCTGACTCTTATCCTTTGAATCATCATTCAACAGCAATGGTTGGTCACCCCCAACTCCATAACCTACAGCCTTACCAGCACAACTGTGAGGCAGTAAATTATACAACTTATCCTTCGCAAACTTCACTTGCGCTTGGAGTCCTAAAAGACAGCACGTCAAAAGCCCTGTCAAAACAATACATAAACGTTGTTTCATACTTAATCTATTTTAAATTATTTATTTTCATCTAGCAAACTAAACAAAGATAGCTGCACCTTGCCTTATCCACTCCCCTACCGGGACAGTGAACCAACAAGAAGCAGCTATCAAAAAGTTACTTTTCCACATAATCACAATCTATTGAAGTTTCTCAAATATCTTCCATTATAAGGTTCGCCATACAATAATATCAAAGTAAAAGACTATACTTACAATAAAATCATACAGCAAAAAAACTGCTTGTCTATGCAGATAAATCCGTATAGACAAGCAGTTTTAGAATATGTATCTATCTCTACCTATTCTATCATTATTTCATCAAGATATATTCTTGACGGCTGTCCTGGACGTACATGATCTAAAGGGCATCTGCCAGGCACTTCAAAAGAGATACGCACATACCGCGCTTTCACCGTTTCAAACTGCACCTTCAAATCCTCAATGAAGTTTCCTTCCTTAAATATTTCATTATCTGCATAGAGCAGTTCTCCTACATTTGCAAAGTTAATATTATCCGATGAAACTTCCACACAAACACGACGAGGTTTATGTACTCCCATACCATAATTAGTCACACAACCTATGACACACTGACTTAGTATAGTCTCTTTTCCTAAATCAAGCGTCACATCAAAGGGTTCAAGCAAAGCTCCAGTATACCATTCGAAATCTGTTTGCTTAAGACTACCTCTCAATCCATTGACTAATACCTCCATCCCTCTCTGTGCTTTCACTAAAGGTTTGGCTGTAGCCTTATTCCATTTCAACGGGAGCACCAATACCTTACCTGTTTGAATTCCCTGCTTGAAAGTAGCCGCTTTTATTGTTGTATTTCCCGTCACTGCAAGTTCTTCTTCATATAAAGCAGAAGTACTAAGCGGTTCTGTTCCATCCAAAGTATATCGAATCTCTACATCGGGGCGTTCACACTCCAGTTTCACTCGCAACTGTCCCAACGAATCACCATGCACAGTATGCTGAATATTGTACATCGCCTTTGAATATACAACACCTTTATTATCTAAGTGAGTCAGATAATTATCCAAGCCATCTAAAAAAGCAGTCCAATCTTTTTGTCCTTTCGGAGTCCACACAAGTTCCGCCAAAGCAGCCAAACGAGGAAATACTTGATAAAAGACATCCGCAGGTTTATCACAGAATTCAGTCCACATACTAGCCTGCACTCCCATCAGCAAAGACTCATATTCCGGTTTCCAGTTATCCTGTACAGGTTCATACATATAAAGGTCTTTCAAGGTATTGTTTCCAAAATAAGTCAGAGGTTCAAACCACTGTGGCCCTTGATAACGTATCAAATAAGCAATCCGTGCCGGTGTCATTATAAAACGATGCCCTTGCTGGGCCGCCTTTAAAGCAGCATTACCTAGACCTTGCCACCCAAAAACAATCACATCCTTCGGCAGTTGGCTATTAGTCAGTTCATCCCATCCCATAACCTCCTTGCCTTTACTTCTGACATAATCACTCATGCGCCCCATAAAGTATCCCTGCAACGCTTCTTCGTCGGTCAAATGTTCTTTTCTGATACGAGCCTGACAAAGCGGACATTTCTTCCAATTTTTTTTATTTGCTTCATCCCCCCCTAAATGAATATAACGCGAAGGAAATAAATCAATAACTTCATCAAGTACCCCTTTCAAGAACTTAAAGGAATTTTCATTGCCAGCACAGAAAATAACTTCAGCATTATTTCCTCCTAATCCGGGCAACACACCTATAAAATGATCAACAACAGGACAAGCCAACTCCGGATATGCCGCCAAAGCAGCATTAGAATGGGCAGGAATATCTATTTCAGGAATCACCTCCACCTGTCTTTGTGCCGCATAAGCTATCACCTCCTTCATTTCCTCTTGCGTATAATAGCCTCCTATAGTAGCCTTTTCTCCTTTCTCCGGATTTCTACGGTTTGGGAAAGGCAAGTTCTGACGGTCCACTCTCCAGGCTCCCACTTCTGTAAGACGAGGATATTTCTTGATTTCTAATCGCCAACCATTGTCATCAGTCAGATGCAGATGCAATTTATTCAATTTCAACATTGCCATGCAGTCTATCATCCGGAGCAAATCTTTTTTCGGCATAAAAAAGCGTGCCACATCCAACATAAAGCCACGGTAAGCAAAACGAGGCTCATCTTTCACCTTCATTACAGGCAAACTCCATGCTGACTTTTCCGATTTTCCTCCTTCAATCGTTGCCGGAAGCATTAACCTTAAACTTTGCAATGCATAAAAAAAACCTCTATTATCTGCAGCCTTTATCTGTATTCTATCAGATGAAATTTCCATTTCATAGGCTTCTTCTTTCATTGTATCATCCTCTACTAGACAGATATCTCCACTAGAACTATTACTTATCTGAGGAGTAAATCCTGTAGGTATGGTAAATAAAGAAGAAAACCAATCAGCAACAAATCTCTGCTGCTCTGAAGATATAGAAATCACAGTGTTGTGGTTCAGGGAAAAATACCCTGAACCTTTTTCTACCTCCACCATTTTAGGTATAACTCTGGTTTCCTTATATGTGACACCATCACTACAAGATACCATCAATCCGCTTACAGCCAATAGGCTGCTGCAGATTATTGTATTTAAAAGAACTTTCATTCCCATCATTCTTTATCACGATCTAAAGAAAAACGTACCGGATCGTCATACTGCTCCTGCAATTTCAACATCTGCTCCTTCAAGTCCTTCACTACAGGCTCAAGTTCACTCTGACCATACAGGTTATGCAATTCATTCGGGTCATTTTTTAAATCATATAGTTCCCACTTGTCTATATTATTATAGAAATGCATCAATTTATATCTGTCAGTGCGTACTCCATAATGACGCTTCACCATGTGTTCTGCCGGATACTCATAATAATGATAATACAAAGCCGTGCGCCAGTCTTCCGGATGTTCACCTCTCAGCAAAGGAAGCAAAGACACCCCATGCATATCCTCTGGCACCTCAGCACCTGCCAGTTCGAGGAAAGTAGGTCCATAGTCAATGTTCTGCACCATCTCTGTTACATCACCTCTGCGGTCAAAACCTTTGGGCAGACGCATGATAAGTGGAGTATGGAATGATTCTTCATACATGAAACGCTTGTCAAACCATCCATGCTCTCCCATATAGAATCCCTGGTCGGAAGTATATACAACCAATGTATTATCCAGTAATCCTTTTTCTTTCAAATAATCCAATACTCTTCCCACATTATCATCCAAAGACTTCACGGTTTTCATGTAATCACGCATATAACGTTGGAACTTCCACTCGGCCAAGTCTTTTCCCTGCGGATTCTTCTTATAGAAGTCTGCAATGATCGGGCCATAGAATTTATCCCATGCAGCACGTTGTCCTTCATCCATGCGTCCCAGGAATTTTTCATACAGACTCTTCAGACGAGTTTCCTTGTCGGGGCGCAACATCTTCAAGTCATAAATCATATCCATATCCTTCACGATACTCATTTCCTGAGCAGCTGCAGCAGGACGACCTTCATAGTCATCATAAAATGTTTCAGGAAGAGGGAAGGTCTTATCTTCATACAATGCCAGATTGCAAGTGTCCGCCATCCAGTTTCGGTGAATAGCCTTATGATGAATCAACAAGCAGAACGGCTTCGACTCATCACGCTTATTCTCCATCCAGTCGATGGCATCGTCTGTTATAATATTAGTAATGTATCCATGCTTCTGGATAGTATCATTCTGCTGAGTAATAAAGTCCGGATTATAATAGTCACCTTGCCCCGGAACAATCTGCCAATAGTCAAACCCGCTAGGCAAACTTTCCAGATGCCATTTTCCAATGACTGCGGTCTGATATCCCGCTTTTCTGAGAAGTTTAGGGAAAGTCTGCTGTGCACTGTCAAACACACAAGTTGTATTGTCGAAGAACTTGTTTCCACACGAATGTTTTCCGGTAATCAT
>JARIAN010000062.1 GCA_029257865.1 Phocaeicola sp. | reverse complement strand
CGAACTCCCGACACTCGGTTTTGGAGACCGATGCTCTACCAACTGAGCTATTCCCGTGTTTGCGTGTGCAAAGGTACTATATTTTTTTTACTATGCAAACAAATCCAAAGAAATTTTGCATCAAATCAAGCCTATTTCTTCAAACATCGCTTGATACCGTTCGGCTTTCTTCTCCAACTTGAGCGGATAAGCTCTACTAGACGAAGGCATCCGATACAAGAACAATAACCTGTCATGATACTCCACCTCACATTTCTCCCCCACGGCTGGAGGAGCAACATGAAAGAACTCACACAACACATCTGTAGCTTTCTGCCCCGTGGTTACAATAGCCTTGCAGCAAGGCAGCTGTTTCAACAGCAAACCAACATCTGTAGGCTCTACCACTTCCAAAAACTTATCAGAAGCATTATCCTGCAAGCGCTTCACACTCGAGGCCGCATCATATAGAGCCACCCCTTTTACCGAAAGGAAACGGATGATACGCTCCTTGTCAAAAGCCTTCTTTCCCTCCATCAAGAAATGCTCCCTGTCTGCAAAGAAAATCAGCCCAAAGATTCGCCACATATCATTCTGCAAGTTCGGATAAAAGAAATCCATGCTCCACCGTTTCTGCTGAGGAGGAAAGCTTCCCAGCATGAGCAGCACCGCCCCTGCTGGAAGAAATGGCTCCAGCGGATGTTCCTCCACCCGGTCAAACATCTCAGCCTCCTTCATAATCAAGCTTTAGGTTTCGGTTCTTTCTTAGCCAAAAGAACGATATTGTACACATATTCTGCCATCCAATTTTCTGAATAGCCCAAAGTATGCTGATACTTGCGGATATTAATGCAAGTCTTATGTACGCTATCGTCTTTCCAGTCATTCTTGGTAACGATATCGTGCACAGCTTTTTCCGTCATACCACGCAACAGTTTCTTGAACACACCCGGCATGCGGAATTTCCACTGCATCAGATTGCCAATCACCATCATCAAGTCCTGGCTAAATCCCTGGAACATGAACAGATAATTCTTGATATCGTTTACATTTCTACAGTTTTTCTTGATAGAAGCATCTATCTCCTTAAAAAAGAAATCATTGATGCCATACAGTTCTATTAACAATTTCTTACAACGCGCTCTTTCAGCAATACCCAACTTATTGTTTTGAGTAGGGATTTTCAAAGTACGCTTAAACACCGCCATATCCGGCAAGAAATTAATGTTGCTTACTCCCAAATGGGCAGCCATCACAGCCTGATAATATACACGTATCAAGGTCATAAAATCTTCCATACCGCCCACACGAAGTGTCTCTTCAGCAGCCTCAACCTCTTTCTTCTTAAAAAGTTTTGAAAAAATACTCATATATATGTGTCTTTAAATTTTAATGATAAGATTATCACCGGACAAACTTTTACAGTCCGGTGCAAAGATAATAATCTTTTATGTTATTTCTATTCAGATTCCTTTAGCTTGAAATAAAACGCATGTTCCACAAACAGAATTTTCACCAGTTCAAAACGGACAAAATCAGCCAGCAGGCGAATGCAATCACGACGGCTCATCCCACTCCTCTTCACACACTGTCCTAAAGAGAGACATTCCTGTTCGCCCAACAATTTAAGCAGGTTACGCTCCACTTCTGTATAAGGTATCATCACCCTTTCATCACATCCCTCATGACGCCACACTTCCATGTGTACCGGAGAAGCCAGAATATTCTCATCGTCAATACGGATATAGGCCCAGCCCCGTCCTTTTTCATCTAGCACACAGACCGGCTTCTGTAAACTTTCAGCAATACATACCTCCAGTACACTCTTGCTTCCTACCCGATGCTGCCGATACTCCACTTCCACACACGGCCTGCAATACATTGTAGCAGCCGCGTCTATCATATAGGCCTCCTCTTCATAACGTACTCCGGCAATCTTCCCGTTATCCTTTACTCCAACCAGCAACCGACCTCCCTCCGTATTGGCAAAGGCCGACAAACTTCTGGCAATCTTACGAGCATCAGATATGGCAAACTTGAAATCCTGATGTACATGTTCCCCTTCCGCTATCAGACTCTGAATATATTCATTCTCCGCATCGTGCTTCATGGCAACCTTTCACTTCATCAGCATTCGCAGTGCTTGTGTGTCATTATATCCAGCACCATGCGGTCTGTTTCGTTCATCGCTTCCGAACCGATACGAGTCAGATTACGGATACTGAGATCCACATCATCTTCTATAATACCCTCCAAAGAAGAAACACATTTCTTTTCCATGGCAAGGATTGCAGAAAAGACAGCAGTAGATACTCCGCTAGTCAGCTTCAATGCGCAGCTCGGTTTAGCCCCGTCACAAATCATACCGGTAAGATTGGCAATCATGTTTTTCACCGCAAACACCACCTGTTCATAATCTCCTCCCATCAGATAAGTAATGCCACAGCTACTTCCGGTAGCAGCCACAACACAACCGCAAAGTGCAGACAGGCGCCCCAGGCTCTGTTTGATATAAATAGCGGTAAGATGACTGATAATCAAGGCGCGTGCCATTTCCTCTTCCGACTTATGATTATCCTCTGCATACACCACCACCGGCAATGTAGCAGCAATACCTTGGTTGCCGCTTCCAGAATTACTCATCACCGGAATCATCGCTCCAGCCATACGTGCATCGCAGGCAGCAGACGTGTACGAAAGAATATGTGTAAATGTATTGTCGCCGATAACAGCCTTCTCACTCTTGCTGTTACGGAGGATACGTCCCAGTTCATGTCCGTAATTCCCCTCAAAAGAACGTTCCGCTGCATTCTTGTTCAATCGTTTAGCCTCAAGAATAAAAGAGATTTCCTCGAAAGGAGCAGTTGTTGCAAAATCGAACACCTTGCGGAGTGTCAGTTCAACTCCCTCTCCTTCTTGTTCGGCAGCACCACCGGTACGTACATCCTTCAGCACCTCTTCATTCTTGCTCACATACACAATATTAGTATGACCACCACTGATAATGACCTTCGCCTTTTCAGTACCGGCAGAACAAATAATCTCTATATAAAGTTTCTCTT
This sequence comes from Phocaeicola sp., assembly GCA_029257865.1. Taxonomy (GTDB): domain Bacteria; phylum Bacteroidota; class Bacteroidia; order Bacteroidales; family Bacteroidaceae; genus Phocaeicola. The sequence goes on along the minus strand of JARIAN010000062.1, from coordinate 92,263 downwards.
CAATACCTTCTTTCAAGGCAATCTCAATCAGCTGAGCATCAACCATCCGCTTAGCTTCCTGTACCTTTTCGGGAGTAGCATCTTTCAACACTTCCAACTGATACTCCGACTTTCCTATTAAAGCCCCAAGAGCCACAGCAATAGGAAGTCCAATCATCCCTGTTCCCGGAATACCTACTCCCATCGCATTCTTCAATATATTAGCGCTCAGCAACACTTTAATGTTTTCCGGCTCACATCCCAATGTTTCGGCTGCCTTGGCTGTACACAAAGCTACAGCAATCGGCTCGGTGCATCCTATAGCCGGTACTACTTCCCGCTTCATCAGAGCAACAATCTGCTCTCTCTCTATCTTTTCAATCATAGCATTATTCCTTTTTATATTGTATTTCCAGCTTTTTACCGTCTGTTTTTAAACTGTTGTTCTATACGATGTTTCTTGCCAAGAAATTCCAGACAGATAACACTGATAACAAGAAACAGGATACTAGAGGATTGTTCGGAAGAAGATACACTGCCCATTACCAGGTCTTTCACCCCAACCACTACATAATATACCCCCCAGATATATAGTGCATACTGCAATGCCTTGGCACGGATATGGCGCATCTGTTCTCCTTCATCTTTCGCTTTGGAAAGAAATATCATAAACAGACATACCCCAACCAAAAGCCGTACTCCCGACTTTATCATCAACAGGTTCGAGTCGTCAACCATTCCGAACATATACATCAGCATAGGAACAAATACAGAAACAAGCAGCAAAGCATATCCCACCACTCTACACGGAGCAGGCAACAGTCCTTTCATAACAAGAAGTTTTTTAAATTATTTCACTACAAAATTACTGATTTGTAACCGATAGCCAACGTTCTTGTGAGTTTTTTTCTATTTTTGTACAAAAAACAAAATACTTTATATGAATACACAAGATGTAGTTTTATGCAACAATTTGCATGCAGACTTACAGCATGCCGTCCAGCAATGCCCACACGATAAACTCTTCATCCTTACCGATGAGAATACCTATGTACATTGCCTTCCCCTCATTGACCGCCCACAAGATGCTATCGTCTTGAAAACTGGGGCAGAAGACATCCACAAGAATCTGGAAACACTTTCTGATATATGGCTGCAGCTCAGCACACAAGGAGCCACACGCCACTCGCTGCTCATCAATCTTGGAGGCGGAATGATTACCGACTTGGGAGGATTTGCCGCAGCTACCTTTAAGCGGGGCATCCAAATGATTAACGTTCCTACTACTCTACTGGCTATGGTAGATGCTTCTGTTGGCGGAAAGACCGGAATCAATTTCAACGGGCTCAAAAACGAGATTGGCGTATTTGCTCCTGCAAACAGTGTACTGATAGACTGTTCTTTTCTTAAAAGCCTGGACCATGCCAATATTCTTTCAGGCTATGCCGAAATGCTGAAACATGGACTTATCAGCAATCTTCCACATTGGAACGAACTCATCGCTTTTGATTTTGACCATATCGACTACCTACATTTACAGAAGCTGGTAGGTGATTCGGTGGAAGTGAAAAAAGAGATTGTCCGACAGGACCCACACGAACAAGGAATACGAAAGGCTCTGAACCTTGGCCATACCATTGGACACGCTTTCGAAAGTTTTGCACTAGAAAGAAAACATCCAGTCCTTCATGGCTATGCAGTAGCCTGGGGACTAGTATGTGAACTATATCTGTCGCATCTAAAGACCGGATTCCCTAAAGAAAAGTTACGCACCACCATCCACTTCATCAAAGAGAACTACGGTGCCTTCCCGTTCAGTTGCAAGGACTATGAGCATCTGTATGAATTTATGCTGCATGACAAAAAGAACAGCAACAACCATGAAGTGAACTTCACCTTATTAGGAGAGGTTGGCGACATACGAATTAACCAGATTGCCACCAAAGAGGAAATTTTTGAATTATTGGATTTCTACTGTGAAACAATGTTCTGAAAACACTCAAGCACATTCCACTCTTATTCAAAAAAGGCGGAATGTGCTTGCCACATAAAAATAAAGCATTATCTTTGCATCTGCAATTCGGGGTGTAGCTCAGCCCGGTTAGAGTACGCGTCTGGGGGGCGTGTGGTCGCTGGTTCGAATCCAGTCACCCCGACTGGTAAAAAAGGAGTTAAGTCATTGACTTAGCTCCTTTTTCTTTTATATACCGGCTTAAAGTAAATAAAATCCGATTATATCAGATACTACTAAAAAAAGGGCAGCTAACTCAATAGCTACCCTTTTCTTAATTTATTAACCGTTCCTCTTATCTTTTCAACAATGAGGACTTCAACTTTCGGTCATCTGGTCCTTTGGGGTGAATAACTTTTTCAAGGCGTACATCAAACACTAACGTAGAGTAACCTGGAATACCATTGCTTCCAAACTCCCCATAACTTAATGTATAAGGGATATACAATACAGCACGACTGTACTCCTTCATATTCATCAAAGCAGTTGTCCATCCGTCAATCACTCCTGAAACTGAAAATTTCACAGATTCACTTATCTGCTGGTTCCATTTTCCCGAATAACTTTCGTCAAACACTTCACCGTTGAACAACGTACCACGATAATGAACCGATACAGTATCCGTTGCCAATGGAGAAATACCCTGCTGCGGCTGCACACTGCCTTCCTCCTCTATATAAGGAAGAATCTTGGCAAACACATAATCTGTATTCTGCCACATAGTAGGTGTCAATCCCCCGTCACTATTCTGAAGCTTATAGTTCAAAAAGCGGGTCCATACTTCTCCAGCCGGCGGATTTGCACAAACATGAGCTATGGAATCCAAGAACTCCTTATTGCGCACTGCCCATTCACTATTAGGATCAGCCGTAGGAGTATCGTCATCGTCACATGCAGTAAAGAAGAATGAAACCGAGAGCAACGCCCCTATCAGCCAAAAGATATTTTTATTCATGCACATTATGATATTTATTGCAAAGTTTTAAGCAAGCTGGTGATGCTTACCTTATCTGCAATGATATTATTCAAATCAGAGATTGCCACACGTTCCTGCTCCATGGTATCACGATTTCTCAGTGTCACGCAGTTGTCTTCCAAAGTCTGGTGGTCGATAGTGATACAATACGGAGTACCGATTGCATCCTGACGACGGTAACGCTTGCCGATAGAATCCTTTTCGTCATACTGGCAGTGGAAGTGGAACTTCAAGTCGTTCATGATTTCACGAGCCTTTTCTGGCAGACCGTCTTTCTTCACCAAAGGCATTACAGCCAATTTCACCGGAGCCAAAGCTGCAGGCAACTTCAATACTACACGAGTTTCTCCGTTTTCAAGCTTTTCTTCACAATATGAAGCACACATGATGCTCAAGAACATACGGTCTACACCGATAGATGTTTCGATAACATACGGAGTGTAGCTTTCGTTGAGTTCCGGGTCAAAGTACTTGATGCTCTTGCCAGAGAACTTCTCGTGCTGGCTAAGGTCAAAGTTGGTACGGCTATGGATACCTTCCACCTCCTTGAAACCGAAAGGCATCAAGAATTCGATATCTGTTGCAGCATTTGCATAGTGAGCCAGCTTTTCATGGTCGTGATAACGGTAATGGTCATCACCGAATCCCAAAGCCTTATGCCATTTCAAGCGAGTTTCCTTCCATGATTTGAACCATTCAAGTTCTGTTCCTGGCTTTACAAAGAACTGCATTTCCATCTGTTCAAACTCACGCATACGGAAGATAAACTGACGAGCCACAATTTCGTTACGGAACGCCTTACCTATCTGAGCGATACCGAAAGGAACTTTCATACGGCCTGTTTTTTGCACGTTCAGGTAGTTTACAAAGATACCCTGTGCAGTTTCCGGACGAAGATATACTTTCATTGCGCCATCTGAAGTAGAACCCATTTCTGTAGAGAACATCAGGTTGAACTGACGCACCTCAGTCCAGTTCTTGGTACCCGAGATAGGGCAAACAATACCTTCATCAAGGATAATCTGACGAAGTTCATTCAAGTCTGTAGCGTTCATAGCCTCAGCATAGCGTTCATGCAAAGCATCACGCTTAGCCTGATGTTCCAGCACACGGGCATTGGTGCTGCGGAACTGAGCTTCATCAAAAGCATCGCCAAACTTCTTGGCAGCCTTAGCCACTTCCTTGTTGATTTTTTCTTCATACTTGGCAATCTGATCTTCAATCAGCACGTCTGCACGGTAACGTTTCTTTGAGTCTTTATTGTCAATCAAAGGGTCATTAAATGCATCTACGTGTCCCGATGCCTTCCAAATGGTAGGATGCATGAAGATAGCAGAATCGATACCTACTATATTTTCGTGCAGCAGCACCATGCTCTGCCACCAATATTGCTTAATATTATTCTTCAGTTCCACACCCATCTGACCGTAGTCGTATACAGCTCCGAGTCCATCGTAAATATCACTTGAAGGAAAAACAAAACCATATTCCTTACAGTGTGAAACTATTTTCTTGAAAACATCTTCTTGTGCCATTTTTAAATTATATTTAGATATTTATTCACTTTCTAATTCATAGATAGGGCACAAAGATAGACATTTATCATCAAATAAAGCGAAGCCTGTGTATTAATTTATCTTATGAATAAAAGCAATATTCATAAAGGAGGCATTATTTTTCCTACTTTTGCAAGAAATAGCATCATACATGAAAACAAGAGACAAACATACATTAATGACTACAGCACCAGTCCCCCAGCTGATAGGGAAACTGGCCATCCCCACCATTATCAGCATGCTGGTCACCTCTTTCTATGTCATGGCCGACACCTATTTCGTCGGGAAAATAGACACACAGTCTACCGCTGCCGTAGGGATTTCCTTCTCCGTAATGGCCATCATACAGGCTTTCGGATTCTTTTTCGGCCATGGCTCCGGCAATTACATCTCACGCCGGCTAGGTGCAAAAGACCACGACAGTGCAGAGCGAATGGCCTCCACCGGATTTTTCTACGCGTTCTTTGCCGGCGTGCTCATCACTACTTTCGGGCTTTGGTTCCTCACTCCCATCTGTACGGCACTAGGTTCCACCGACACGATACTTCCCTACACGGAGACCTACTTGGGAATCATCCTGCTGGGTGCACCTTTCATGGCCTCCTCTCTAGTACTGAACAACCAGATGCGCTTTCAAGGGAACGCCATCTATTCCATGATAGGCATCATAGTAGGTGCGGTGCTGAATGTTTCTCTCGACCCGCTGCTCATCTTTGTATTCGACATGGGCATTGCCGGAGCCGCATGGTCCACCTTCATCAGCCAGCTATGTAGTTTCATCGTATTACTCATTATGGACCGCAGAGGCACCAACATCCACATCAAGCCTCGCAATTTCAGTCTGTCGCCCTCCCTACTCAAGGAAATCATCTTTGGCGGCGCCCCGTCACTCTGCCGGCAAGGGCTGGCTAGCATAGCCACCATCATGCTCAATGTGGCAGCCGGGGTATACGGCGATGCAGCCATTGCCGGAATGTCCATCGTGACACGCATCTGCATGTTCATCAACTCATTCATCATCGGATTCGGACAGGGATTCCAACCTGTATGCGGTTTCAACTACGGAGCCAAACTTTATCACCGGGTGCGTGAAGGGTTCTGGTTCTGCATACGCACCGGAGTTATCTTCCTTACTTTCTGTGCCGTCATCGGATATATCTTTGCCCCGCAAATCGTGGCCTGGTTCCGTGCCGACGACCCTCAGGTCATTGCCATCGGAGCCAGAGCCTTGCGCTGGCAACTCATCACCCTTCCTCTTGGCACATGGGTCATCCTATGCAATATGCTCCTGCAAACCATCAGGCAGCCGGTCAGAGCCGTCACACTCTCTTCTGCCCGACAAGGGTTGTTCTTTATTCCTCTCATCCTCCTCATGCCTCGTATACTGGGACTTCAAGGAGTAGAGATGTGTCAAGCCACAGCCGATTTGTGTTCCTTCATCCTGGCTATTCCTCTAACAGTACCTATTCTGAAGTCATTCAGAAACAAATGACTCTAAGAACAGCGGATTACCACTAGCGGGAAAGGACCCTCACTGGTTTACATACTGGACAAAATAAGTAGCACGCCCACACATAAGACAAAGATTATCTAGCTAAAAAATAGGATTTTCAACCATTTTATCCTCCCCGAAAGCTAAAAAATTGTATTTTTGTTCACCAATAGTTTAAAATGAATTTATGAGCGAAGATACTATAGATAAAGAAATAGGGCAACTCCCCGAAAAAGAGGAACACTCAGACTACAAACCCGTAGACAAGAAAGATGAGACAGTAAAGCACCAGCTGAGCGGCATGTACCAGAACTGGTTTTTGGACTATGCCTCTTATGTGATTCTCGAACGCGCCGTGCCTCATCTGTACGACGGGCTGAAACCTGTGCAGCGACGCATCCTCCACTCAATGAAAAGACTGGACGACGGACGCTATAACAAAGTGGCAAACATCGTAGGACACACCATGCAGTTTCATCCGCACGGGGATGCTTCCATCGGTGATGCCCTGGTACAGCTGGGACAAAAAGACCTGCTGATTGACTGCCAGGGTAACTGGGGAAACATCTTGACCGGAGACAGCGCCGCCGCCCCCCGTTACATTGAAGCACGCCTGTCAAAATTTGCACTCGATGTAGTGTTCAACCCTAAAACCACCGAATGGCAATCGTCATACGACGGGCGAAACCGAGAACCGGTCACCCTGCCTGTAAAGTTTCCACTCCTGCTCGCTCAAGGAGTGGAAGGTATCGCTGTAGGTCTTTCTTCAAAGATTCTGCCACATAACTTCAACGAACTTTGCGACGCTGCCATCGCTTACTTGAAAGGAGAAGAATTCCAACTTTATCCAGACTTCCAGACTGGAGGAGCCATTGATGTATCTCGCTACAACGACGGCGAACGAGGAGGTGTGGTACGCGTGAGAGCCAAAATCGGAAAGATAGACAACAAGACTCTCTGCATCCACGAAATCCCTTACGGGAAAACCACCTCTACCCTTATCGACTCAATTCTGAAAGCCAACGAAAAGGGAAAAATCAAAATAAAGAAGGTAGAAGACAATACAGCCGGAAAGGTGGAAATCCTAGTCCATCTAGCTCCAGGGGTATCGTCCGATAAGACACTGGACGCTCTTTATGCCTTTACCGACTGTGAAGTGAACATCTCGCCCAACTGTTGTGTCATCAACGACAAAAAGCCGCACTTCCTCACGGTAAGCACCGTTCTGAAAAAGTCGACCGACAACACCCGGGAACTGCTGAAGAAAGAACTGGAAATCCAGCGAAACGAAACATTGGAAACCTTGCACTTCGCCTCACTGGAGAAAATTTTCATTGAGGAGCGCATCTATAAAGACAAGCAGTTTGAACAAGCCAACAGTATGGATGCTGCCTGCGCACACATCGACGAACGACTGACACCGTTCTACCCTCAGTTTGTTCGTGAAGTGACCAAGGATGACATCCTACGCCTGATGGAAATCAAAATGGCACGCATCTTGAAGTTCAACAAGACCAAGGCCGACGACCTCATCAGCCGCCTGCAAGAGGAAATAAAAGACATTGACAACAAGCTGGCTCACCTTACCGACTACACCATCGAATGGTACAGCTACTTGAAGAACAAATACGGAAAGCACTTCCCTCGCCGCACAGAGATACGCAGCTTCGACACCATTGTTGCTACCAAAGTGGCCGAAGCCAACGAAAAACTGTACATCAACCGCGAGGAAGGTTTTATAGGAACCGGACTGAAGAAGGACGAGTTCATCTGCAACTGTTCTGACATTGACGATGTAATCATTTTCTACAAAGACGGGAAATATAAGATTGTACGCATTTCCGACAAATTGTTTATCGGAAAGAACACCATCTATGTCAACGTGTTCAAGAAAAACGACAAGCGTACCATCTATAATGTAATATACCGCGACGGAAAAGAAGGGTTCCATTATATCAAACGATTCAACGTCACCTCCATGATACGCGACCGAGAATATAATGTAACCCAAGGCAATCCGGGCTCGAAGATTGTCTACTTCACAGCCAACCCTAACGGAGAAGCGGAAGTCATCAAGGTAACCTTGCGTCCTAACCCACGCATCAAAAAGTTGATATTTGAAAAGGATTTCAGCAGCATCCACATCAAGGGAAAACAATCGATGGGTAACCTGCTCACTAAGTTTGAAGTCCACAAAATCGGGCTCAAGCAAAGAGGAGGTTCTACACTGGGCGGACGAAAAGTCTGGTTCGACCATGATGTGCTGCGCCTGAACTATGACGGACGTGGACAGTATCTAGGTGAATTCCAAAGCGATGACAGCATCTTGATTGTACACAACAATGGTGACTTCTATACCACCGATTTTGACTTGAATAACCACTACGACAACGACATCCGCTTCGTAGAAAAATTCAAGGCTGAAAAGGTATGGACAGCCGTATTGTATGATGCTGACCAACAAAACTATCCATACCTGAAGCGGTTCACTTTCGAAAACAGCGTACGCAAGCTGAACTATCTGGGCGAAAACAAACATAGCCAGCTCGTACTGCTTTCAGCCGAGGTGTATCCACTGATACAAGTCAGCTTTGGAGGACACGACAGTTTCAGAGAGACCCTTACCATAGAAGCTTCTGACTTTGTAGGTGTAAAGAGCTACAAGGCAAAAGGCAAACGCCTGTCTACCTTCACCATTGACAGCATCAAGGAACTAGAACCTACCCGCAGACCAGAACCAGAAGAAGAACTGCCAGCTGAAGATTTAGAAGAAACAGACTTTGATACAATTTCTCAACAAGAAGAGGATGGACAAATGAATCTCTTTTAAAAAGACCAGGAAATGAAAAAGACACTTTTCCTACTATGGATATTCTTAGCAGCCGGACTTCATCTATATGCCCAACAAGATAGTTTGAAGGCCTCCCGATATGTGATGCGCTCTACGATGATAGGAACCGGATTTACCAATGTATTTGATACGTACCTCTCCCCCCTGGAATATAAAGGGGTGGAAGGGCGTTTTATACACGAAAGTATGCGAATGACCAAACTGATGCACGGCCATGTTTCAGGGCAGAACCTGGTGCAAGTATATGGCTCATATACTGAAAACCTCGCACAGAATGCAGATATGTACACCGCTATGCTGCGCTGGAGCTATGCCTTGCACTATCAGTTTCAGCTCAACCCCTCACTGAAACTTCTGGCAGGCTCTTACATCGACTTGAACGGAGGCGTAATCTATAACCGACGAAATTCCAACAACCCGGCACAAGGCAAGGGATATGGCGGCCTCGGCATTTCAGGAATGGCCATCTACAAGTTCAACCTAGGAAGATTTCCGTTCACGCTCCGCTATCAAGCCCAACTACCTCTGCTAGGCATCATGTTCTCTCCAGAATATGGTGAATCTTATTACGAGATATTCTCCCTCCACAATGGAGACCACAATATCTTGTTCACCTCATTGCACAACCGGCCCACTCTGCACCAGATACTCACCTTAGACTTCCCCATCAAGAACACCGTGATGCGAATGGGATACGTATGCGATATCCAGCAGGCAAAGGTCAACCATTTGAAGACTCATATCTACTCACACGATTTCATGCTAGGTTTTGTGCGAAACATCTACCTTATACGCGGCAAGAACCGTATCAGTATGCCTGCCAAAGTAACCCCTTTCTAAATCAATAATCATGAAAAAGTTAATATACAGCCTATCCCTCTCGACCGTAGTGCTTGCATCCGTCCTCTTCACCGCATCCTGCATCCGTGAAGATGTTTCCGGCAACAGTCCGCAAGCCAACTTCGAATCTCTCTGGCAAATCATCGACCGCCAATACTGCTTTCTCGACTATAAGCAGGAAGCCTACGGCCTTGACTGGAACGAGGTGCACACACGCTATGCCCAACGCATCACCCCATCAATGAGCTACGAAAACTTGTTTGAAGTACTGTCGGATATGGTCAACGAACTAAAAGACGGACATGTAAACTTGAGCAGTGCGATAGGAACCTCACAATACAGAGAATGGTTTGACAGCTATCCCAGAAATTTCAGCGACAGCATCCAAAGCAACTATCTCAAGAAAGACTATGTAAATTCATCAGGCCTGACTTATCAGATTTTAGAAAACAACATCGGATATATTTACTGCAAAAGTTTCTCAAATGGAATAGGCGACGGCAACCTGGACCAGACCCTTCACCGTCTAGCTATCTGCGACGGCCTCATCATTGATGTGCGAAACAACGGTGGAGGAAACTTGACCACAGCACAGAAACTAGCGTCTCGCTTTACCGAAACCAAGACCCTAGTAGGATATATGTGTCACAAGACAGGTCCCGGACACCAGGATTTCTCCCAACCTAAAGCCGTATACATAGAGCCCTCAAATGGGATTCGCTGGCAGAAAAAGACCATAGTACTAACCAACAGGCGTTCTTACAGTGCCACAAACGACTTTGTCAACAGCATGAAGCAATTTCCAGGTGTCACCATCTTGGGAGACAAAACAGGCGGCGGCTCCGGCCTGCCATTCAGTTCAGAAATCCCTAACGGATGGTCTATCCGCTTTTCAGCCAGTCCGATGTTCGACCCGGACATGCAGCAGTTGGAGTTCGGAATAGAGCCGGACATTAAAGTAGATATGAGCAGCAAAGATATGCAACAAGGAAAGGACAGCATGATAGAAGCAGCATGTCAAATTTTAAAGCAAAAAGATTGATAAATAAACTTCATAAATAACTTATCAATAAAAATTGGATGAAAAATTTGCACAATTCAAAAACTTGCCTTACCTTTGCAGCATCAAAATAAGAGAAACATCTCACTGCGCTTGTGGCGTAATTGGTAGCCGCGCTAGACTTAGGATCTAGTGTCGTGAGACGTGTAGGTTCGAGTCCTATCAAGCGCACGAAAAAGGTGAAATTCAGAATCTGAATTTCACCTTTTTTCATTATATACTAACATTTTCACTTGTTTTACCTATTTTTGTAAATCATACAACAAATATCAAATTGAATTTTTTAGCCATTGTAAAACTATAAATCTAATTCTATATGCCAACTCTATTTAAATCACATCTTGCCGCCATTATCTCCTTCCTCGTTTTTATACCCGGAAATCTGATTGCCAACAAGAATAATGATGCCATTCTTGACAGTCTATACCAAGAAGTAAAACAAGAACTATACAACAATCCTTTACGAATCATTCACCTTTGTAACCAAGCAATGACCTACCATGATACGAATCTTAACAGAAAAGCTGAATTCCAACTTTTATATGCCATGGCACAACGAATGCAAGGAGATTATGAAGGATGCATCACCACTCTCTATGATATTCAACAATTGCTGAAAAACAATAAGCAGGCTATCATATATGGCAAAGCAAACAATCTCATGAGTATATGCTACTGCTATTTACATGATTATACAACCGCTATCCGACTCAATAAGGAAGCGACTGAAATATTTCAACACCATAATGACTCCAGCCTTTTAGCTTCAGCCTACAATAGTTGTGGCATTATACATGCATATTTAGAAGAATATTCAAACGCTGATAAATACATAAAAAAAGCATTAAAAATCAATCGCCAACGCAAAGACTTAATACAAATTGCTGCAAACCTTAATAATTTATGTATTTACCCAGGAGACTTCAATGAAAAAATAAATTATATCAATGAAGCTATTATTATTAATAAAAACCTAAATACGAAATGGTCCATCTCTGAGAATCTAAATAATATGGGCATGCAATATTATTATGCACATAAATATAATAAAGCACTTGAGATACTAAAAAAAGCATATAATATAGCCTATTCTATAGACGCCAAAGGATTAATATGTGATAATTATGAATATTCTTCAAAAGTATACCAAGCATTAGGTGACTATAAAAATGCATATAAAAAAAGAATCGCCCTTTCAAACTTAAGAAGTAAAACACAAAATGTTAATAAACTATGGGCTATAGAACGCAATATTAGCCAAAAACAATTACAAGCGCAACAAAAAAATGCAGAGCAACAAACGCAACACTATCAAATAAAATTATGGTATACATATTTCACCGCCATTATCATTGTTATATGCTTGTTAGCCATCATCTGCTTGTTTATATTTCAAAGATATAAACGACGTAAAAAAATGGAGTTAATAAAAACTAGATACCAACTAGAACAATCGGAACATGAAATAGCCAAATTAAAAGTACAGCAACAAGAACTAGATATAAAAAATATCAAACAAGTATTAAACAACAGTGTAAAAGAAACAACTGATGTAGCTATCTTTATGCAAACCAGGAATGAACTACTAGATAAAATCTACGACCAAATAAAGGAATGCTATAAACTAAATCAGACAGATATTGTACCCCAATTAAAACGTATTAATGCATTCATCAAACAAAATCAAGCCAACAATAAAACGAGCAACAGCATTCTTAATCTAATCGAAAAGAAAAGTCAAGAATTTATAGAACGACTGACTCTAAAGCACCCTAGCCTGACACATGGAGAAGTACATTTGGCATCATTATTAAGAGTAGATATTTCTACAAAAGATATAGCAATTCTTACAGGAAACAGCCCAAAGTCTATCAATATGAGTCGTTACAGACTACGAAAATCGCTGAACCTAGAATCAGAAGAAGACTTAGTAGCCTATCTTAAATCTATCTAAAAAAAGGATCTTTCGTATTCAAAACACATATCAGTCTCATATCGTTATAATGTAGATACACGTCACCATCAACAAATTGATAATCAACAGCAAAATACCACAACTGTATATAAATAAATTAAATAAAAGGCAGTCTTGTATATAACAAAGGCTGCTCTTATTTACCGTTTTATTAGATTTCTTTTTTATGTTTGCCAATAGTTAATCTTCTAATCTTTTTAATTAATACACATTATGAAAAAAGAATCTAATATCAGTAAATGGCAAATTATTTTTTTGCTATTCTTGGGGATTCCATTTTTATCAATGGCACAATCCATTCACTTAAAAGGTGTAGTCACTGACCCTAATGGCGATCCTATTATCGGAGCTAGCATCCTTGAAAAAGGAACACAAAACGGTACTATTACAGACTTTGATGGTATCTTTACTCTAGAAGTAAACAAAGTAAGTACAATTGTAGTTTCTTATATTGGATTTATAAAACAAGAGATTGCTATCAATGGCAAAAAAAGTATCACTATTAAAATGAAAGAAGATAGTCAAGCCCTTGATGAAGTTGTGGTAGTAGGATACGGAACTCAAAAAAAATCAGATGTTTCTGGTTCTGTCACAACCGTTTCTGGTGATAAGATGGCCAAATTACCAACATCCAGCGCAGAAGCGGCACTTCAAGGTATGGCACCTGGACTGTCTGTCAACTATGTAAGTGGAGCTCCAGGTGAGTCTGCTACACTTCAAATCCGCGGTGTTACATCATGGGGAACTACTAATGCGCCTTTAGTCATCATAGATGGTGTACCAGGTGACATGTCATATTTAAATCCTGAAGATATCAAATCGATGTCTGTTCTTAAAGATGCAGCAACAGCAGCTATTTATGGAGCACGTGCAGCCGCAGGTGTTATTCTTATAGAAACAAACCGAGGAAGTAAATCTGCTCCAAAAATTAACTTCTCTGCTTATGTAGGTTTTGACGATCGTCCTAAGCGTCTTGAAGTCTGTAATGCCGAAGAATTTATCAAAGTTAGAAAAATGGCTTTAAGCAATGCTGGACACACCCCTAATGAATGGCCTGCATATATAGCAGCATATGAAAAAGATCCTTCACAATTCGCAGACACTGATTGGCAAAAGGAATATTACCGTCGAGCATTAACTCAAAAATATACAGTAGGTTATACAGCAAGCGGTGAAAATATGAATATTGCACTCTCTGGATTCTACTCTCAAAGAGATGGGATTGTTATAGGTACAGATGAATCCAAATATGGAGTTAGACTTAACTCTGATATGAAACGCGGAATATTCAAAGTCGGTGAATCGTTTGGATATACACATTGGAAATCAACTCCTGAAGTAAATACAGGCTTTCCAGGTATGTATCAAGTAACAAATATAGAACCATTAGTCTTTTTATATGACTCTAATAACGAAGGGGGCTATGGTGGTGCTATAGCAGGAATGGGGATGTCAGATGCAGCCAATCCTGTTGCTTTTAGTAATTTAGTGCGTAGAAATAAAAACAAAGATTATCTTTCTTTATCTGGCTATATTTCAATAGAGCCATTAAAAGGCCTTATATTAAAATTTAATGCAGGTAGAACTATCTATTGGGAAAGCTACAAAGAATTTTGGCCAACTTATGAGGTCGGAGTGCAAAAGCATAATACAATTGCATCCCTTGAAGAAAGTCGTGGAAAAGAAATAAATGATATCATAGAGTTTACAGTCAATTATAGTAAGAGTTTCAAAAATGACTCTCATAACATACAAGCATTATTTGGAGTTTCACAAGAAGAAACTAAATACGAAGATCTTGAAGCTTCTGGTAGACAATTTGAAAGCAATGATATGGATCTTATGGGACAAGCACAAAAAGATTTCTCTGTAGGAGGTCAAAAGACCCGTAGTGGTTTACGTTCTATTTTTTCACGAATCAATTATAATTATAAATACAAATATTTATTTATGGCATCATTCCGCTATGATGGATCTTCACGATTTGCTAAAGGTAATAAATGGGGATTTTTCCCATCTGCATCATTAGGTTGGAATATTGCTAAAGAAAACTTTTGGGAAAAATATAAAGATCTAGTATCAACTTTTAAACTACGCGCAAGTTATGGAGCCCTTGGTAATCAATCAATAGGATTATATAAATATATACCATCCCTAAATTATGATGACGCTACATTAAACTACCCACTTAATGGACATTCTAATAATATAGGATATGCAATAAAAGAACTCCCTTCAGGCAATATAAAATGGGAAACAACTGTTTATCAAAATATTGGTATTGATTTAGGACTATGGAATAATAAACTTGAACTTTCTTTAGAAGGCTATATAAAGAATACAAAAGATATGCTTTCTGAGAAAAGTATCAGCCTCTGTACTGGATTTGGCTCACTTTGGGTTAATGATGGAAAACTTCGTACCACTGGTCTTGATTTTCAAGCTATATATCATGGTAATATTGGAAAAGATTTTAAATATGACCTTGATATGAATCTATCAAATTACAAAAGTGTGCTTAAGCATATGGCTAATCCTAATTATGTATATACTAATGGTCCTGCTCGTACTTATGTAGGAGGTGAAATTGGAGAATTCTGGGTTACCCAAACAGCCGGAATATTCCAATCACAAGCAGAGGTAAATGAATGGAACAACCAACACGGTAGAAAAGACGCCAATGGAAATTGGATTCCATTACAACCTGCCGCCAAACCAGGTGATATCCGCTTTATTGATCAGAATGGAGATGGCCTACTTGATGAAAGTGATAAGGTCAAAGTTGGGAGTGGAAATCCCAAAATAGCAATGGCATTTAATATAAATCTTACCTATAAAGCATTTGACTTAACAGCAAACTTTTATGGAAATTTTGGAGTCAAACGTTATAATTATTCAAAAATGCAATTACAGCGCATGGATAAAGTATTTAATTATGGAAAAGATGCCTTAAATGCATGGACTCCAGAAAACACTCATACTAATATACCACGTGCAGTACAAGGAGACCCTAATAAAAACAATCGCATATCAGATCGTTATGTTGAAAACGGGAATTACCTACGTCTCAATAACTTACAAGTCGGATATAATCTTCCTACAAAACAATGCAAAAAAATAGGTCTATCAAATCTACGTGTCTATATTGGTGCAACACGTTTGTTTACAATTACAAAATATGATGGATATGATGTAGCAGTAGGTTCAAAAGCAGGTGATTTAGGTGTTGACTATGGCATTTACCCGATGAGTCCTTCATATACATTAGGTCTTAAATTTGGTTTCTAACAATAAAATCTTAATCTTATGAAAATTTTAAATATACTATCAATTGCTATTATAGGTGGATGTTTGCTTTCTGGATGTGATAGTTCCTTTCTTGATGAAGAACGAAATCCTAATAAATATACTCCAAGTCAATTTTGGAAAAGCAAAGAAGATATAATGAAAGGTCTTACAGGCGCCTATGGAGCTTTACATGCTTCTGGTGGATGGGCCGCTTCATATGAAAGATACATAGTTATAGATAACTATCGTTCAGATGAAACTAGATTTCGCCCAGATGTCGGTTCTTGGGATAATATTGCAAGTTTTGTAAATGACCAAAGTAACTCTACAACAAGAACAGAATGGGAACAATTATATCGCGGAATTAATGTAGCAAATCAATGCATAGATAATATTCCTAATGTTCCAGGCAATGATGAAAATATAATGAAATTAAAAGAATGTGCACTGTCAGAAGCTAGATTCCTTCGAGCATATTATTACTTTCGCTTATATATAAACTTTGGTGAACATATTCCATTATACACTCATCAAATAGAACAAAACGACAACGATTATTTCCCTCAACAAGCTAAAGATGGGGAAATCGTAAATTTTATCCAAACAGAACTAAGCGAGATACAAAAAACACTTCCCGAAAAATATGACCAAACAGGAAGTGGACGTGCAACATGCTATGCAGCAGCAGCCATTTTAGGAAAACTATATATGTTTAATCACGAAATTGCCAAAGCTGAAAAAGAATTTGAAAAAATTATCGGCAAATTTAAACTTGTAGATAATTATGAAGACAACTTTGATGGTCTTCACAAAAACAACTGTGAATCTATCTTTGAAGTTCAATATTCTGGTGACCGTAGTGGAGGTCGCCACGAATATAGCAACATAGCAGAACATTTATCTTCTAGTACTATTGGAGGATATGAAGAAGCATTTCCTTCAGATTGGCTGTTCGAATTACTAAAAAAAGATAAGACCATAGATGGAAAGTACAGTTCTCGTCTTTATGGAACAATCCTATTTGATGATCCAGGAACAAAAATGTGGTATATAGGAGAAAGACAAGAATTTAAAGATATAGAAAAAGAGAATTCAAATAAAATTTTTTGGAAAAAATTTGCCACTTGGGATAAATCTTTAAGCTCTGATTGGTGGGCTAGTGCCTTTAATATTCCTATTGTACGATATGCAGATATTCTATTGTTATATGCAGAATGTCTTAACTATCGAGGAAAAACTACTGAAGCTATACATTTTATTAACGAAGTACGTAACCGCGTAAATGTCCCTAAGCTAAGCGAATCTATGTCCAAGGATGAAATTTTGAAACATCTTCAAGATGTTGAACGCCCATGTGAATTAGCATTCGAGGGAGTACGTTGGTATGATCTACTTCGTTGGGGGATTGAACTGAGAGCTATAAAGGAACATAATAAAAAATTTGCAGAAAACTATATGCCTACAAAACACAAGTTGTTTCCTATACCTCGACAAGAATTTGAAATGAATCCCGAATGGGAACAGAATCCAAACTTTGGTAAATAAATTATCATCATAAAATAGATGTACTTTCTTAATCAGAAAGTACATCTATTAACATAAAACTCTTCTACATTTATGAAAAAGACACTGAAACAATTTACACTATCAATTGTAAGTTTAGGACTTATAACAGCCTGCAATAACGGAACTACAATACAGCATCAAGAAAATTTGTTAAAAAATCAAACTGACTTCTACAACATTATCAATGCCAAAAATGTTCCACAAACAAATTCTGCAGTATACAATAATACTGTATTATCAGATTTAGGAGCATGGTCTGGATATTCATTACCCATTAATGAAAGCAATGAATATGCTGGTGCTTTTATAGGCCCAATGAACATGAAAGGCTATTGGGTTGCAGCATCATTAGCCAATCCTACAATTCATGTAAATGGAGAAAAATATGATTTAGCACGCAATTTACAAACTGCAAAATATTTTCCAGGATTGCTAGTACAAGAAATTGGCGACAATCAACTTAAATTCAAAACTGAATTATGTTTTGCCACCTCCAGAAGTGCAGTCGTACGATCAACCATTAAGAACGTAAGTTCTAAACCTCTTTCTTTTTCCTTATCATGGAATGGAGGAGTCTTTGATAAAGATTCTAAACTAAAAAAAGAAGGAAATAACATATTAATACTCCATCCAAAAGATTTATCTAAAATAATGTTACGCTTTACGGATGCAGATAAAGTAGAAATAATATCTCCGGATAGTATTCAAATAACTGAAAAAACAAACTTCACATTAAAGCCAGGTGAAAT
This sequence comes from Phocaeicola sp., assembly GCA_029257865.1. Taxonomy (GTDB): domain Bacteria; phylum Bacteroidota; class Bacteroidia; order Bacteroidales; family Bacteroidaceae; genus Phocaeicola. The sequence goes on along the minus strand of JARIAN010000062.1, from coordinate 73,920 downwards.
ATATCATTCTGAATACGCACAAACACTAACCTTAAAGAATGAAAATCTAGATAAAGAAATTACAGACTTAAGGTCATTAAACGTTAATGACTATTTTAAATTAAACTCCAAACGATGGAATAATTATCTTACATCACTTTTGAATTCAGACAGCAAATTTTTAAAAGACAACAAGTACCGTAAGGTTGCAGTAAAAGCATTAATGACACTGAATAGTAATTATCGCTCCCCTGCAGGTGACATTCTACATGGTGGAAGCTATCCTTCTTACAATGGTTTTTTTGGATTTTGGTCATGGGATTCCTGGAAAATAGCATCTGCAAACACTTTATACAACCAAGAAATGGCAAAAGAAGAAATGCTTACATTATTTGACTATCAAGCAGAAAATGGAATGGTTCCCGATTTTATTAGCTATAATAAACATGGCAACAATTGGAGAGATAGTAAACCTCCGTTGTCTGCATGGGGAGCAATGAATGTATATAAAGAATGTCATGATAAAGAATTCTTATTAAAAATGTTCGATAAGATATATAAATTCCATCAATGGTGGTATACTGACAGAGACCATGATCATAACGGTATTTGTGAATACGGCTCCACTGATGGAACCCTCATTGCTGCCGCATGGGAAAGCGGTATGGATAATGGAGTACGTTTCGATAATGCCAAAATGCTTAAAAACGGCGACAATGCATGGTCTATGAATCAAGAAAACATCTGTTTAAATTCTTTTTTATACAAAGAAAAGACATTACTGGCTGAAATGGCTACCATACTAGGTAAAAAGGACTTAGCTGAAAAACTGACCAAAGAAGCTGAAAATGTAAAAGAATTCATTCAGAAAAAAATGTTTGATCCAGAAACTGGTTTCTTTTATGATACCCGAATCAGCACCGGTGAGTTCATTAAAGTTATGGGGGCAGAATGCTGGCTACCTCTATGGGCAGGTATTGCTACTCAAGAACAGGCTCAATTAGTAAAAGAAAAAATGATGGACCCTCTGAAATTTAACTCCACACTACCTTTGGGAACACTTGATATCAGTCACCCAAGGCTACGCCCTACACGAGGATATTGGAGAGGACCAGTATGGGTAGATCAAGTCTACTTTGGAATTGTCGGTCTACGCAATTATGGTTTTAATCAAGAAGCCGATTTTCTTACCAAAAAATTCATCGATAATGCACAGGGGCTTACTAGCGATGGACCAATACACGAAAATTACAATCCACTGACTGGAGAAACTCTCAACTGTCCTAATTTTGGATGGTCGTCTGCTGTAATAATCAAGATGTTGTTGAATAAATAAAATTAAAACTATGAAACTTAAATATATAATAACGGCTTTCATCTTTTCCTTTCCTACTATTTTATGGGCACAATATGAAGGGACACCTATCGAAAAATTACCAAAAGAACAAAATAAAACCACACAACTTTCTCGTCGTAACAAATACCCACATTCAGATAATGACTGGGAAAATTTTAATGTTCTACACATAAACAGACTACCTTCTGCAGCACATTTTATGGCATATCCTAACAAGGATATGGCGATTAAAGGAATTCAAGACCAATCTCCATATTTTAAAACACTCAATGGGAAATGGGCATTCAAGTTTGTTTCACGTTATGATAAGCGTCCTATGGATTTTTATCACAAAGGATTTGACCTTACAGGATGGGATGAGATTAAAGTTCCAGCTAATTGGGAAATGGAAGGGTTTGGTTATCCTTTCTATATAGGAAGCGGATATGGAATAAAAAAGAACCCTCCTCTTATCGCTGTTGAAAATAGCCCAGTAGGCTCCTATAAACGCACATTTGATATACCATCAACATGGAAAGGACAACAAATCATCTTATATTTTGGTGGAGTTGCATCTGCTTTTTATGTTTGGGTAAATGGACAGAAAGTCGGGTATTCACAAGACTCAAAAACACCTTCTGAATTTGATATCACTCAATATGTAAAATCAGGAAAGAATGAAATTGCAGTTCAAGTCTTCAAATTTAGCGATGGATATTATTTAGAAGATCAGGACTATTGGCGTTTTGCCGGCATACAACGGGATGTATATATTTACGCAAGACCTGAAACACATATACGAGATTTTGAAATTGTTACTGATCTAGATAAAGAATATAAAGATGCAGATTTTAACCTATATGTAGAATTAGGTAATGCTAAAGGAAAGAAGATAAAAAATGCAAATATTAACATTGAGCTATTTGATAAAGAACAAAAGTGTATCTATAAAGAACTAAAAGTGTGGAATACAGGGGACCAAGAACTACATTTTAAAACACATATTAAAGCACCTCTTTTATGGAGTGCAGAAAAACCCAATCTATATCAAATGGTCATAACTCTTCAGAGCAAAGGGAACCAACCACAATATATTGTACGTTATATAGGTTTTAGAAAATCTGAAATCAAACATGCACAGTTACTTGTGAACGGAAAACCTATTTATATAAAAGGTGTTAACCGTCATGAGCATGACCAATTTAACGGACATGTAGTAAACGAAGCCTCAATGATACAAGATATCAAATTGATGAAGGAACTTAACATCAATTGTGTACGAACCTCACATTATCCCAATGACCCTCGTTGGTATGAATTATGTGACAAATATGGAATGTATGTAGTAGATGAAGCAAACATAGAAAGCCATGGAATGGGATATGACTTAGACGAATGCCTTGCTAATCAACCAGAATGGGAAAAGGCATTTGTTGATCGAACAGAAAGAATGTTTGAACGTGATAAAAACAATCCATGCATCATCATGTGGTCTCTTGGTAATGAAACAGGAGAAGGATGTAATTTTGCCACTACCTATAAATGGATTCACAATCATGACCGTTCTCAGCGTCCCGTACATTCAGAGGATGGAATAAAAGGACCAAATACAGATGTTTTTTGTCCAATGTATAAAAAATTAGATGTACTTCTGAACCATGCTTTGTATCTGCCGGATAAGCCACTTATCCTTTGTGAATATGCACATGCAATGGGTAATAGTGTTGGTAATCTACAAGATTATTGGGATATCATTGAAAAATATCCTTCATTACAAGGAGGACATATTTGGGATTGGGTAGACCAAGGATTAGCAGCAAAAACAGCTGACGGGAAAATGTATTGGGCCTATGGTGGTGATCTTGCACCTAAAGGTACTGTAAGTACAGCTAATTTCTGTATGAATGGATTAGTTGCTGCAGACAGAACTTTAAAACCTCACGCATATGAAGTAAAAAAAGTTTATCAAAATATAGCCTTTAAGCTCTGCGACTACCATTCAGGACTTGTAGAAGTTACTAATAAATACTTTTTTACCAATTTAAATGATTTTGATTTTTCTTGGCGCTTAGAAGGTAACGGAGAATTTATTGCTGAAGGAACTATTGATAATGTAAATGTTACTCCTCAGAATAAAGCAATTTTTCATACAAATTTCCCTACTATAATACCTCAAGCAGGAGTAGAATATTTTATAAACTTTTATGCTAAGCAAAAAAACGATGCAAATCTTATAAAAGCAGGAACATTAGTTGCCAGTGCACAACAAAAATTACCTTATTTCAAAAAATACACTTCTGAACAATCTTCTGATAAAATAATCAGTTCAGAAAATGAATCTACTTTAGAACTAAAAACAGGAGATATACATATTAGTTTTCAAAAACAAACAGGAGCATTATGTTCTTTTAAACAAGGAACTACTGAATTTATTAAAGAATCTTTAAAGCCTAATTTCTGGCGTCCTGTCACCGATAATGATATGGGAAATAGAATGAATCGGACTTTACGTATTTGGAGGGAAGCTGGTGCTAAAGCACAATTAAAAGAACTAAAATACCATTCAATAAGTGCAACTGAATATGAAGTAATTTCTCACTATAAACTACCTGTTGCTGAATCTGATTTTATCATTAAATATTTATTTAATAACAAAGGCTATGTAGATATCAATTGCACTTTTATACCTGCTAATGATACTCTTCCTTTTATACCTCGTGTCGGAGTTAGTATTACATTAAACAAGCAATATAACCAAATGGAATGGCTAGGAAGAGGTCCTCATGAAAACTATATAGATAGAAACACATCTGCGTATGTAGGATTATATAAAGGAAGTGTAATCGAACAATATTTCAGTTATGATCGTCCACAAGAAAATGGGAATAAAACAGATGTCCGATGGATGAGTCTTACTGATAAAAATGGAATTGGCATTATGGCTATTGGAGAACCTTATATTAGTTCAAGTGCATATATGTTTCCAACAGAAGATTTGGACGAACCTGGTATTAAGAAATCACAACGACATCAGTCAGACATAGAATTTAAAGATATGGTAACATGGAATATTGACTGGAAACAGATGGGAGTTGGAGGTGACACTAGTTGGGGAGCATATCCTCACCAGCCTTATCTAATACCTGCTCAAAAAACAACATTCTCATTCCGACTTTGTCCTGCTAAACAAAATGGAAAAACAGGAAACGAACAATATCTTAACAATAAATGAGTCCACTACAAAAAGTGTTTTTTTGACAGAAATTAACGCCCTACAGATATCTCTGAGTGGGGGGGGGTAAAATTGAAAAAATGTACTTTTTAAAGGGGACTCATAAATAAATTTATCATGAATTACTTTGCAGGAGAGTGTAACTCTAATCACACTCTCCTGTCCTTATTGCTATCTATGAAAGACCCATGAAAACAAAATTAATTCTATTATCTACCTGTATGGCATTAACCTCAGTTAAGGGATATGCCGATCATACAAAACCTTGGCAAGATGCTACCATCAACCAAATCAACAGAGAGCCAATGTATGCACACTTCACACCATATACCAGTGAAAAAGCTGCACTGCATCAACTTTCCTTAGATGATATAACTCGTTTTGAAATCAACCCCAATGCTGAGCGACGCATTTCACTCAATGGAGTATGGAAGTTTTTGTATTCAAAAAATAATAACTTATGTCCCAAAGACTTTCATAAAAATGGATTCAATACAAAAAAATGGGAAAATATTAACGTTCCAGGAAGCTGGGAGTTACAAGGTTTTGACGCACCTATTTATACAGATGTTTCTTATCCTTTTCCTGCCAATCCCCCTTATCAACCAGAAGATTATAATCCGGTAGGAGCCTATGTAAGGGAATTTACCATTCCACAATCTTGGGATGGAATGGATATCTATCTCGATTTTGAAGGAGTGGAATCTGCTTTTTATTGCTGGGTAAACGATGAGCTTGCTGGATATAGCGAAGATAGCCGTCTGCCTGCACATTTTAATATTAGCAAATTATTAAAAAAAGGAAAAAACAGACTGGCAGTCAAAGTTTTCCGATATAGCGACGGCTCATATATGGAAGACCAAGACTATTGGAAATATAGTGGTATAGAACGTAATGTCTATGTATATGCACGACCAGCTCAACGCATCAAAGACTTCAAACTTACTGCCGAATTGAGCCACGACTATAAAGACGGTGATTTCCACTTACAAATGATTATAAACAAACCTACAAGAAATGGGAAAATGGAAGTTAAAGTACTTGATTCCAACGGAAAAATCCTACTTAAACAAGACAAATACTTCCAGCATGAAACTGATACCTTATTCAATAGTGAACAGTGTTTTAAACAAGTCAATACATGGTCAGCCGAAACCCCAAATCTATATACACTGGTTACTACAACCTACGATGCGCAAAATAATTGTTTGGAGTCTTTTGCCCACCCTTTTGGTTTCAGAAGTATACGTATGTTTAACGGACAACAACAAATCAATGGAGTACCAGTTCTTTTTAAAGGTGTAAACCGCCATGAACACGACGCTCACCATGGACGCACCATCTCCGTAAAAAGTATGGTAGATGATATCCGATTGATGAAACAGTTCAATATCAATGCTGTACGCACTTGCCACTACCCAAACAACAGCGAATGGTATGCACTTTGTGACAAATATGGTCTTTACTTGATAGGGGAAGCCAATATTGAGAGCCATGGCATGATGAACCATAAAGACGAAACTCTTGCTAATTATCCTGACTGGGAAGGAGCATTTATGCAAAGAATGTCACGCATGGTTATGCGTGATAGAAACTATACGTCTATTGTAACTTGGTCTATGGGAAATGAGTCTGGATATGGCAAACACTTTGAAATGCTATATAAATGGACAAAGAAATTCGATCCAACACGTCCTGTACAATATGAAGGAGGAGGGTATAACAGCATGAGTGATATCTATTGCCCAATGTATGCACGAATTTGGGCACTTCAAAAACATGTCACACAACGGGATAAACGCCCTCTTATTATATGTGAATATGCACATGCTATGGGAAACAGTGTCGGTAATCTACAAGACTACTGGAATCTTATCTACAAATACGACCAACTACAAGGAGGATTCATTTGGGATTGGGTAGACCAGACATTCGCAAAAAAAGATGAAAAAGGACATGACATTTGGGCTTATGGAGGTGATATGGGATTTGTTGGTGTTCCTAATGACTCCAACTTCTGTGCCAACGGACTTGTTGCTGCCGACAGAAGCATCCACCCGCATATTTGGGAAGTGAAAAAAGTATATCAATATATTCATTTTGCTCCTGTTCCTTTCACTATGAACAAAATAGAGATCTACAACAGACACGATTTCATCGATTTGTCAAGTTATCAATTAAAATGGACTATAGAAGCAGACGGAAAAGAAACACAAGGTGGAACAATTTCTATGCCTCAAATTGCTGCAAGAAACAAAGCAATAATTGAACTTCCCATCCAACCTATCACCGACAACAGCAAAGAGTACTTTCTAAAACTAGAGGCTATTACCATCAAGGATGCACCGATGGTGAAAAAAGGTCACATAGCTGCGATGGAACAATGGCAATTGCCTACTCAACTTGTACACCCTGATATAAAAGCCGTAGAAGGAAACATTGCCTGTAAACATCATGCCGAAACTTTAGAGTTGACAGGAAAAAACTTTCAACTTGCATTCAATACACAAAACGGTTTCTTATCTACACTGAAATATAAAGGAAAAGAATATCTTCAAGAATGTCTAAAACCAAATTTCTGGAGAGCGTGGACAGACAATGACGTTGCAAATGGAGCACCAGACCGCTGCGTTATATGGCGTAATGCAGTTAACAATATGGTCTTGAAAAACTTTAAGCTAACAGAATCTGAAAAAGGAAATCTGGTTACTGTTGCTGCTTCATATTTTATGCCCGAACTTGATTCAAAATTAAACATCAGATACGACATACGTCCAAACGGAGCCATACAAATAAATATGAAATATCAAGTAGGCAACAAACAGTTACCTGAAATTCCTAGATTTGGAATGAGCATGATAATGCCTGCCGAATATGAACACATGACATGGTTAGGAAGAGGACCACAAGAAAATTATATCGACCGTAAAAGTGGAGCAGCTATAGGAATGTATCATGCTACAGTATGGGAGCAATATCACCCTTATGTACGCGCTCAAGAGAGTGCCAACAAATGTGATGTGAGATGGGTTACACTAAGAAACAAACATGGGGAAGGAATACTTGTATGTGGTAAATCACCACTGAATATCAGTGCATGGAATTTTCCACTCGAAGATATCAGCTACCAACCTTTCAATGTAGAACGCCGTCATGGAGGAAGTGTCGAGAAAAAAAATATGGTATGGCTAAATATTGATGGATGGCACATGGGAATAGGCGGCGATAATACATGGGGAGCTCACGTACATCCAGAATATACTATCACTCCTAAAGACAGAGCATATACTTTCACTATACAACCGATAGCTGAAAAAGATGATGTCATTAAATTATCACATAACAGATGGTTTTAATAAAATTCTGTATTCCACAAAGCATATTGATTATTATTACACTACATCTGAATCTTTAATATGAGTTTGCAGGCGACTACATATCCGATAAGACCATTAGAGTATAGGTTTTCAGTTGGATAAATAGATACCACTCAAACTCTACCAACAAATTATACTATAAAAGAACAGGTTGCCTTCAATACAGGCAGCCTGTTCTTTTATGGTATAGTATCTTATACGAAAAGCCGAACTACAACTTAACAAAAGCATCAAATGCCCAATTTTTCAGTCATCACTCTCTTCGCACAAGCATATCCTTCATCATAAAGGCTGGTCAGTTTCTTGATATCCCGCTCAATACGGTTGACGACAACCGGTTTCTCCGGGCGGATAACCACAATCTTGCCTTCTTCTTCCAGACGCTCTACCAATTCTAACTGCTTATTATAAACCTTACAACGATTACTCAACACTACACGCAGCCGCGGATAACGGGTATAGATGAACTTAGGAACTTTAATGTCTTTTTCTGTCTTACGATAACCTTTATTACGGGTTAGTACTACTACATTATGCTCATAGCCCTGCTCCATAGCTCTCAGCACTGGAATAGAATCTACAATACCTCCGTCCAACATTGGCCTGCCATCAACATAAGCCACCGGGCAAACATAAGGCAAACTACTCGAAGCTTTAGCTATATCCAGCAAACGAAACTTGTCTTTCCGCTCTTCCAGATAACAGGCACGACCAGTTACACAATTGGTTGTCACCATTTCAAAACGAGTAGGATTTTGAAAACAAGCCTGATAGTCATAAGGTAAGATTTCTTCTGGGAATAATTCATAAAGCAACCGCTGGTCCAAAATGCTATGCTGATACCACAAATATTTTAAACCGATATAATGATACTTATCCAACAAGTCAATGTTACTATAACGTGCTCTTCCACGCTGATGAGATTGGTACGAAAGCCCGTTGCAAGCTCCAGCAGAAACACCCACCACATAGGGAAACTCTATCTGATGATCCATAAAGAAATCCAATACTCCACAGGTGAATACACCTCGCATCCCTCCTCCTTCAAGTACCAATCCCATTTTTTTAATATCATGTTCCATATTTCAAGAGATTAAGATACACAAAGATAGTTTTTTTACGGCTTCCATATAGTCATTTATCAATTAAATTTCCTAATTTTGCAACTTAATCGATTAAGAAACGACAAAAATAAATCATTATGTTTGAATCTTCAATCTATCAGAAAAGACGGCAAGCTCTAAGAGAAAAAATGAGCAGCGGCATTGTGCTTATTCTTGGAAACAACGAAGCCCCTGCCAACTACCCTGACAATACCTATAAATTTCGTCAGAACAGTTCTTTCTTGTATTTCTTCGGACAGAATAATCCCGGATATGCCGGCATCATCGATATAGACACCAACGAAGATTATTTCTTTGGTGACGATGTTACCATGGACGATATCATCTGGATGGGTTCTCAACCTACCATCCAAGAACTGGCTGCACAGGTAGGAGTAGCCAAAAGTTTTCCATTCTCCAAACTTAGAGAGATTATAGGAAAGACTATCTCACAGAAAAGAAAAATCCATTTCCTTCCTCCATACCGACATGACCATATGCTACTCTTAGAAGAGCTGACCGGAATACGTGCATCACTTACCAGACAACATGCTTCTGTAGAGTTGATAAAAGCTGTCGTTGACCTCCGCTCTGTAAAAGAAAGCGTGGAAATTGAAGAAATTGACAAGGCTTGCAATATCGGATATGAAATGCACACCGCTGCCATGCGCCTGTGTAAACCGGGAGTTTCCGAACAATACATTGCCGGAATATTGGATGGCATTGCCTCATCCTACGGAAACATGGTGTCTTTTGCCACTATCCTGACTCAAAACGGACAGACATTGCACAACCATGACCATAGCCACATTTTGGAGGCAGGACGACTGATGCTGACTGACGCCGGTGCGGAAAGTGTAACCAACTATTGTTCAGACCATACACGTACCATTCCTGTAGGCGGAAAATTCAGCAGCAGACAAAAAGATATATATAGTATCGTGCTAGCTTGCCATGACCATGCTCTGACACTTACCCGCCCAGGAATAACCTACCAATCGGTACATTTAGAGGTTTGTAAGGTGCTGGCACAGGGACTTAAAGATTTGGGACTCATGAAAGGAAACGTGGAAGAAGCTGTAGCTGCTGGAGCTCATGCCCTGTTTATGCCTCACGGATTAGGACACATGATGGGTATTGACGTACACGACATGGAGGACTTAGGACAATGCTACGTAGGATATGACGATGAAATCCGTCCGTCAGAACAGTTTGGGTTAGCCTCTCTACGTATGGGAAGACGCCTGCAAGAAGGCTTTGTTATCACTGACGAACCTGGATGTTACTTTATTCCTGCCCTGATAGATAAATGGAGAACGGAAAACCTACATACAGACTTCCTCAACTATGATGCCATCGACAAATTCAAAGACTTTGGAGGCATCCGCCTGGAAGACGATATCCTGATTACAGCCGACGGTTCACGCTTTACAGGACACAAGCGCATCCCTATTACCATAGAAGATGTAGAAAAAATCATGAATGAATAAAATCAATAATAATAACAATAAAAAAAGAACAAACTGAAATGAACAAACTGATCGCTATTTTGGCTCTGGGTGTTTGCTGCAGCAACGCATTTGCCAAATCTCCGAAAAAAGACAAGAAAGATGAAGGATTCGTATTTACTACTGTGAAGGAAAACCCTATCACTTCTATTAAGGACCAGCACCGCTCAAGCACTTGTTGGTCATTCTCTACACTGGGATTTGTAGAAGCTGAACTGCTTCGCCAGGGTAAGGGTGAATTTGACCTTTCTGAAATGTTCGTTGTACACAATACAATGGTAGAACGTGCTGAAAACTATGTACGCTACCATGGCGACGCTTCTTTCTCTCCAGGCGGAAGTTTTGAAGATATCGTAGTATGCTACAAGAAACATGGTATGGTGCCACAGGAAGCAATGCCGGGTATCATGTATGGCGACTCACTACCTAACCATAGCGAACTGGATGCAGTGGCTGGTGCTTATGTAGAAGCTATCGGAAAAGGAAATCACAAAAAACTTTCATCTGTTTGGAAAAAAGGTGTAACTGCTATCTACGACAACTACCTGGGAGCTTGTCCTACTGAATTTACTTACAAAGGAAAGAAATATACTCCGAGAACTTTTGCAGACGAAGCTCTTGGCCTGAACATGGATGACTATGTATCACTAACTTCATACACTCACCATCCATTCTATACTCAGTTCAACGTAGAAGTACAGGACAACTGGCGTAATGCATTGTCTTACAACTTGCCTATCGAAGAGCTAATGGCAGTAATGGACAATGCTGTCAAGACCGGATATACCTTTGCCTGGGGAGCTGACGTAAGCGAACAGGGATTTACACGCGACGGTATTGCTGTCTATCCAGATGCTGAAAAAGGTGCAGAACTGACTGGCTCTGATATGGCTCACTGGTTGGGCAAGAGCGCTTCTGACAAACGTAAAGAACTTACAAGCAAACCTCTTCCTGAAATTACTGTAACTCAGGAAATGCGCCAGGAAGCATTCGACAACTGGGAAACTACTGATGACCATGGTATGCTGATTTACGGTATCGCTAAAGACCAGAACGGTAAAGAATACTTCATGGTAAAGAACTCTTGGGGTACAGAAGGTAAATATAAGGGAATCTGGTATGCATCTAAAGCTTTTGCTGCTTACAAAACAATGAACATCTTGGTTCATAAAGATGCTATCCCTGCTGATATCGCAAAAAAATTAGGCTTGTAATTAGCTAATATAGAACTGATATAAATAATAAGACGGCTAATCTCTGAAAATAAATAGGAGATTAGCCGTCTTTTTCTTTCTTTTTTCCTAATTTTACAAAATGATTATGCAAAAGGATTCCAACTGAAAACAAAGCAACAGAATCCTCATACTTCCTGCAAAGAGCGATAACTATAAGTTTTTAACTTTCAGCCTCTTCATGGGAAGAACACCGAACCTGAAAAAAGAAAAAACAGATATAAAATGAATTACAGATGGAATTATCAGCCTCCTACTCAAGAACAGAGAGAAGCGGCCAGAGTGATGTCGAAGGAAACAGGCATCAGTCCGGTGCTTTGCCGATTGTTGCAACAAAGAGGTATCACTTCTGCAACTGGAGCAAAGCAATTTTTCCGTCCACAACTTACCGAACTGCATGATCCTTTTCTAATGAAGGATATGGACATAGCCGTTGACCGCCTCAACATGGCTATGGGACGAAAAGAAAGAATCCTTATATATGGTGACTATGATGTAGATGGTACTACTGCAGTCACATTAGTATACAAGTTCCTGCAGCAGTTCTACTCCAATATCGACTATTATATCCCAGACCGATATAACGAAGGGTATGGAGTATCTACACAAGGTGTGGACTATGCCTATAACACAGGTGTAAAACTGGTTATTGTACTTGACTGTGGAATTAAAGCCATTGAGGAAATTGCCTATGCAAAAGAAAAAGGTATTGACTTCATCATTTGTGACCATCATGTACCCGATGCTGAACTTCCTCCAGCCGTGGCTATCCTTAACCCGAAGCGGTTTGACTCTACTTATCCTTATCATCATCTGTCGGGATGCGGAGTAGGATTTAAGTTTATGCAAGCCTTTGCCATAAACAATAGCATTGATTTCAACCAACTTACCCCACTACTCGATTTGGTAGCTGTAAGCATTGCCTCCGATATTGTCCCGATTATGGGAGAAAACAGAGTATTGGCCTTTCATGGACTGAAACAACTGAACTCCAATCCTAGCATCGGACTGAAAGCTATCATTGATGTGTGCGGACTTGCCGAAAAGGAAATCAGCATGAGTGACATCGTATTCAAAATAGGTCCACGAATCAATGCTTCCGGACGCATACAGAATGGAAAGGAAGCTGTAGACCTGCTCATTGAAAAGGATTATCAAATTGCACTAGAAAAAAGTAACCAAATCAACCAGTACAACGAAACCAGAAAAGATTTGGACAAATGCATGACGGAAGAAGCCAACAAGATTGTGGACAATCTGGAGCACCTGAGCGAACAACGGTCTATCGTTATCTATAACGAAGACTGGCACAAAGGAGTGATTGGCATCGTAGCTTCCCGTCTGACCGAAATTTATTACCGACCTGCCGTAGTGCTGACCCGTACAGATAACTTGGCTACAGGTTCGGCACGTTCGGTTTCTGGATTTGATGTCTACAAAGCCATCGAACACTGCAGAGATCTTCTGGAAAACTTCGGAGGACATACTTATGCAGCTGGATTGTCGATGAAAGTGGAAAATGTAGAAGCATTTACTCAACGCTTTGAGCAGTACGTATCCGAACATATCTTGCCGGAACAGACTTGTGCCACCATTGACATAAACGCCCAGCTGGACTTCAGAGACATCACACCCAAGTTCTTCTTCGACTTAAAGAAATTCAGTCCTTTCGGTCCGGACAATCCTAAACCGATATTCTCTACGCTCAACGTATACGACTATGGCACCAGCAAAGTAGTAGGCAGAGAGCAAGAACATATCAAATTGGAACTGGTAGACAACAAGTCGAACAATGTAATGAACGGCATTGCTTTCGGACAAAGTTCACAGGCAAGATTCATCAAGACTAAACAGTCTTTCAATATCTGCTACACTATCGAGGAAAACTCTCACAAGCGAGGAGACATCCAGTTGCAGATAGAAGACATCAAGCCAAACAGATACTGACAAACAACAATCCTTTCAACTATAAAAGAGCTGCCTCCGCCAATCTTTCATTTTCGAGAACGATTCGGAGACAGCTTTTTCCTTTTCCACACATCTATAATAAATCACTGTAGCCATGGACTATTTAAGCATACTGAAGAAATATTGGGGATACGACCAATTCAGAGGAATACAAGAAGATATCATCCAGAGTATCGGAGAAGGGAAAGACACCCTCGGACTAATGCCAACTGGAGGGGGAAAGTCCATCACCTTTCAAGTACCGGCCCTTGCACAAGAAGGACTCTGCCTGGTAATAACCCCGTTGATTGCCCTAATGAAAGACCAGGTGAGAAACTTGCGTAACCGAGGTATCAAAGCCACTGCCATCTATTCGGGAATGACACGCGAAGAGATTCTCATAGCGATGGACAACTGTATCTTTGGCGACTATAAGTTTCTCTATATCTCTCCAGAACGTCTTGGCACGGAGCTGTTCCAAAACAAGTTGCAGCACATGAAAGTGTGCATGATTACTGTAGATGAATCACACTGCATCTCACAATGGGGATACGACTTCCGCCCTGCTTACCTCAAGATAGCCGAAATCCGTACACTACTCCCTGAGACTCCTATACTTGCTCTTACAGCAACTGCTACTCCAGAAGTTGTCAAAGATATACAGGAACGGCTCGCATTCAAAAAAGAGAATGTGTTCCAAATGAGCTTTGAACGAAAAAACCTGGCTTATATTGTGAGGCGAACCGAAAACAAAGCAGATGAGTTGCTGAATATATTGACTAAAGTAGACGGCTCTTCCATTGTCTACACCCGAAGTAGAAAAAAAACTAGAGAAGTGGCACAGTTCCTGAATGGACAAGGTATTTCAGCCACGTTCTACCATGCCGGACTAAACAATGACACAAAAGACAAAAGACAAAAAAGTTGGGTAACAGGAGAGCATCGGGTCATGGTAGCTACCAACGCTTTCGGTATGGGAATAGATAAGCCAGATGTACGAGTTGTAGTCCACATTGACTTTCCAGACTCACCGGAAGCCTACTTCCAAGAAGCAGGACGTGCTGGGCGAGACGGCGAAAAAGCTTATGCTGTACTGCTATACGCACAAAGCGACAAAAATATCCTCAAGAAAAGAATCGCTGATACCTTCCCGGATAAAGAGTATATCCTTAAAGTATACGAACATATCAACTATTACTTCCAGATGGCTATGGGAGACGGATTGGGATGCACCTTCGCTTTTAATATTGACGAGTTTTGCCAAAACTTCAAGCATTTTCCCATCCAGGTGGACAGTGCCTTGAAAATACTTACACAAGCCGGATACTTGGAGTATACAGATGAACAAGATAACAATTCGCGCGTCATCTTTACTCTCCAACGGGATGAACTATACCGTATCAACGAAGGTAGCAAGGAAGCTGAAACACTCATCCGAGTCTTGTTACGCTCCTACACCGGACTGTTCAGTGACTATGCCTATATCAATGAAGATACATTGGCACAACGGTGCAACCTCACCCGAAAAGAGGTATACGATATTTTACTATCATTAACCCGCCAACGAATCCTTCATTATATTCCAGGCAAAAAGACTCCTTATATTATTTATACATGTGAAAGAAGGGATACCTCCCGCATCATACTTAGAAAAGAAATCTATGAGGACAGGAAAGCCAGTTATGAACACCGAATCAATGCAATGCTGGAATATGCCGATGCCGAAGACAAATGTCGCAGCCGAATGTTATTACGCTACTTTGGAGAGAAGAACGAACATAACTGCAACATGTGTGATGTATGTCTGCACAAACACGATTCCGGTATCCGAAAAGGAGATTTTGAAAGTATTTGTGAACAGGTTTATGAACAACTCAACCAACGTCCTACCAGTTTTGTCGACTTGACTCAATTACCTATATCCAATCAGGAAAAAATAGAGAAAGTATTGTCGTACCTGCTGGCAGAAGAACAGATTATCCTGAAAGACAACCTGCTCTACTTGGCACACCCACTTACAAAGGCAGAAGATTAAAGATAAGCTATCTCCCAATATTTCTGACAAATATTCAAATAGCTTCTTTCTGGCAACGTACCAAATACCAATGAATAAAAATGAGTGCCCCTACGCTTCTGCAAGGATATACGCCCTTGCAGTTGCTCCGACAAGGGAGGCATCTCAAAATCGGAAATCATCAACACATCCGAATCACGCCACATATGATATTCCATCAGACGAAAAGCCTCATCCATAGCGGGACGAATATCTGTACCTCCATCAAACCGATGATTCAAGAATTCCACCAGCATTGGCAAGTCTGCCTTCAAGTCTTGAATAAGCAGACATTGCACTTCTTCTGCAAAATTGATGACATAACATTTTCGGCGAGTCGTTTCAGTGAGTTTGGCAACCGCTAGCAATGCTGACTTGGCCAAATGTTCCCGTCTTCCCTGCATAGAACCGGAAGTATCTACACACACAATAAAAGGTCCCTGCCCGGCTGCTGTATGCTTCTTGCGTTGCAATACCGACGGCTCCTCTATAGAACGGCTATCAAACACTTGCAAACGCTTCTCTACAAACCGCTGCATGAAAACCGGATAAAGCGATTCATCCATAAGATAACAATACTCTATAGGCAACAAATGATTCAAATCATCTCCCTGAATAATCCCTGCAATATCACTTGCCGAAGATGAATGAACTAACTGGTCTATATTCATACCCGACAATGCATCAAAAGACTGCTTACTGCCTTTCCCGTGACGTCCCAACAGCTTCACCAACTCCTTGATAGCACGGTGTTGCTCCATCTCCTTTTCATACGAAGAGAGTTTTCGATATAACTCCGGACGATTCAACAACAGCCACCGTAGGCGCGAACCGGCCATCTGTGCAGCTGTTTTCATCCCATGTTCTTTATCAAGTACTTCAAACCCTTGACACAAGGATTCAATATGATGAAACTGATAACTATATTCCTTCTGGGTCAACAAACCATGCCAACGGTCCAGGAAGAATTCCTGAAACTGCTTTTGTTTCTCTTCCTGGTTCTGACAACCTTCCATCGACTCGATATAATAAGACAAATCCAACTCTGCCAACGAATACCGACGTGAGAAAGCCGAACGCATCCGGTACAGGAAATTGAGAAACTCCGCCGGAGACAAACTTTCATTGGCATAAAAAACCTCCCACTCGGGGGTATATTTCGAATAGAACTCTTGAAGAGAGGCAGAAGAACGACGATAATAATCCCATATCTCCTTCTCTAGTTCATGAGGCAATATCGTATTAGAATAAATAGCTTCACTCAACTGCTCGGTACATCTCCGGCGCAGCTCCTCCAGATAGACTGTCTTTAGGTCATCCAGCCGGATACTCCTGGTTCTCTTTATGGTAGGCATGCTTCAATTCATTTAATTCATTCCGATAACGGGAAACATCTGTCTGCTGTTTGACCAACATTCCATGCAGAGTCTGCTTTTGAGAGTCAGACAGAAACAGATGCGCCGTGCAATAATCTATTTCTTCTGACAGAAACTCCGTGCACCCATGCTCCACTCGTTCTATCAACTGCTCCACCTTAGCAAAACGTGCTCCCAAATCTGCCTTCCCCGACACTTCCATAGTCGGAAGTGGCAAAGCGTCGGGAGTACAAAGCATCGGATATTCATAATTGTTGATAAAGACTGACCTCCTTCCTTTCCGAAGGGAATATACCTTGCTCTTAGGCACCCTTGCATGAAGCGATGGATTATATTTCTTCAATATATAGCATTGCGATTTGTACTTGTCTTTATGTAGATAAAACAACTGGCCGGCATCGTCCAACTGCTGATAGTCTGAGGCAAACATCCATAACTTTTCAGCCATCCTTACTCGCTCCACTTGATAATAATAAGAATCTATCAACTGCAGTCCATCGGCTGAATTCTCTCTTACCGTCGCATCGGCTGAAAACTCATGGCGCAAGTCATCCAGTTCCTGTTTGATTTCACGTATATTTAATACATACCCCTCTATGCTCCTACGCACCGCTTCACGCACCATATCTGCCACCACAGTCATCTGCTCAGTTTCATTCCACAATCCATAAGAAAGCAACATACAATCAGACAAATGAATGACATTGCTCCCATTCAAAAAAGCTGAAGTACGAAGCAGCTTCACCCATTTCTTCCATCTACGGTCGGATACATACAAAGAAACTCCTGTAACATCGGCATTCAGCAAACTCTTGTTGTAATCTTCTATCTGTTCTTTTATGGAATGAATGATTTCAAACACAGGATAGGGAATCTCCACCAGTGCAATCTCTTGCTGCCACCGTTCATACTCCTCATTAGTTACACCAAGTCCTGCAGGCATTTCCGGCTCCTCCCCACCAACAGATGCAATCATCCGGTCAAAATCAGAAAGGTCTTCTATCCCTCCTACCAACATACGTATCAAGAAACGGTCCCAAAGGGCATCCAATCCCTGCCCCGACATCGGCAATTCATTAGAAGCAGATACTAGAGCCTTCAACGGCAAACGACAGACCTTACTTCCATTTCTGAAAATCTTTTCGTTCAGCACCGTAAGCAATGCATTTTGAATAGCAGGACCAGCCTTCCATATTTCATCCAGAAACACCACTGTCGCTTCCGGCAGATAACCACAAGTAAGCCGTTCATAAGCATCCTCTTCTTTCAAACGGGAAATGGAAACCGGACCAAATATTTCATCGGGGGTACTAAAACGCGACATCAAGTACTCAAACGACTCACCTTCGGTAAAAGCCAGTTTCAGTCTCCGCGCTATCATACTCTTAGCCACTCCCGGAGGGCCCAATAAAAAAATGCTTTCCCCGGCAAAGGCAGAAAGCAAAGAAAGCGCCATAACCTGACGCTTTCCATACAAATCTATATTAAGGACATCCAATAATGCTGATACCCTGTCTTTCCTATCTTTCATTGTTTATTATAATGCAGACATCACAAAATACAAATAAACCACCGCTGCCGGAACTGCCATAATAGTACTATCAAAACGATCAAGCATACCTCCGTGACCAGGAAGAATATTTCCTGAATCCTTGATTTGTATAGTGCGCTTCAAGAGCGACTCAGTCAAATCACCGAATGTGCCAAACACCACTACCACCAACGCCAATCCAATCCATACCGGCATTGAGAAGATAGGGAAATAGTAAGACATCACCATTGCAGCAATGATACTGAACACTGCACCACCGATAGAACCTTCCCACGACTTCTTGGGAGAGATACGTTCAAACAGACGATGCTTGCCGAACAAGACTCCTACACAATAAGCCCCCGAGTCATTTACCCAATTAAAAATAAAAATAGACAACGGCAATACCGGAGTATATACAGAAGAAGAAGTTTCGGGAGAAGTCTGATATGCCAATACATTCAACATAGAGAAAGAGAGAGCAATATACATCTGACTCATCATACTATAAGCCCAGTTATGAATCGGGTTAGCCTGTTTTCTATAAAGTTCGCTGACCAGCAGATATATCATCAGGAAAAGATAAGGGATAAACGCCCCATACTGTCCGGGTTGAACACCCACCAATCCGAAGCACAAAAACAGAAACACTCCAGCCAACACATTTATCAGTGTATTGATTTTCACTCCCTCTACATGCTGATTGACGATACTTCCAAATTCATAAATAGTCAGGGCTGTAATCAAAGAAAACAAAATGGTAAATGAAATTGGTCCGCCAAGAATAGCTCCCACTAATACGGAAACAAAAATGATTCCGGTCACCGCTCTTTGAATAAAATTTTTCTTCATGTCTTTCATGGAATAAAAAAACACAGAATGCATCAAACCCCTTTGTCATAATCAATCATTAAGGCTGCTGCAATCTGTGTTTATCAGTTTATACTTCAGTATTCTTTTTTTCTTTGTTAGAATCAATATCCGAAGCCACTTCCGTAGCTTCCTCCTCCGTTTCCAGGTTTTCTTCAGACTCCTTGACAGGCAATGCACCCGCCTGCTCTTCTTCCGCTTCTGAATTTTCCAGACTCAAGATTTCTTCTGTTCGAGAAGTCCACGGACGCTTTCCAAAGATACGCTCCACATCTTCTGCAAAGATTACTTCACGGTCAATCAACAACTGGGCCAGTTCATTATGCCCTTCACGATGTTCCACCAGCAAATTCTTGGCACGCTCATACTGCTCAGCAATCATATTCTGAACTTCCTTATCTATCAACTCTGCAGTATGTTCACTATATGGCTTGCTGAACTGATACTCATTGGTATTATAATAGCAAAGATTAGGCATCTTGTCGCTCATTCCTACATAAGCTACCATTGCATAAGCCTGCTTGGTTACTTTTTCCAAATCGTTCATTGCTCCAGTTGAAATATGTCCCAAAACTACTTCCTCGGCAGCCCGTCCACCCAAAGTAGCACACATCTCATCCAACATCTGCTCCTTAGTGGTAATCTGTCTTTCTTCAGGCAAATACCAAGCAGCTCCCAAAGCACGACCACGCGGTACAATAGTCACTTTAATCAACGGATTGGCATGTTCCAGGAACCACGATATAGTAGCATGACCAGCTTCATGAAGTGCAATGGCTCTCTTCTCTGCCACTGTCATCACCTTGGTTTTCTTTTCCAGTCCTCCTATAATACGGTCTATCGCACTCAAGAAATCCTGTTTTCCTACCGAAGGTTTTGAATGTCTGGCAGCAATCAATGCAGCCTCATTACATACATTGGCAATATCTGCACCACTAAATCCAGGAGTCTGACGAGCTAAGAGGTCCACATCTACATCACCATCCAGTTTCAATGGACGAAGATGCAC
Organism: Phocaeicola sp.; assembly: GCA_029257865.1. Taxonomy (GTDB): domain Bacteria; phylum Bacteroidota; class Bacteroidia; order Bacteroidales; family Bacteroidaceae; genus Phocaeicola. The sequence goes on along the minus strand of JARIAN010000062.1, from coordinate 53,367 downwards.
TCCAAACACTTCCTTACGTTCATTCAAGTCTGGCAAGTCTACATAAATCTGTCGGTCGAAACGTCCTGCTCTCAACAGAGCCTTGTCTAGAATATCCACACGGTTAGTGGCTGCCAAAATAATCACTCCACTATTTGAGCCGAAACCATCCATTTCAGTAAGGAGCTGGTTCAACGTGTTTTCACGTTCATCATTACCTCCCATACTAGGATTCTTCCCTCTGGCACGACCCACCGCATCAATCTCGTCAATAAAGATAATGCATGGCGACTTTTCTTTTGCTTGACGGAAAAGGTCACGAACACGTGATGCTCCCACTCCTACAAACATTTCCACAAAGTCTGAACCAGAAATTGAGAAGAAAGGCACGTCAGCCTCTCCAGCTACAGCTTTGGCCAATAAAGTCTTACCAGTTCCTGGAGGGCCTACTAACAAGGCTCCTTTAGGAATTTTACCACCCAAATCGGTATATTTCTGAGGTTCTTTCAAAAATTCCACAATCTCCTGCACCTCCTGTTTTGCTGCAGCTTGTCCGGCTACATCCTTGAAGGTAATGCGGTTGGCGCCACGGTCGAATAACTGGGCCTTGCTACGTCCTACACTAAACACATTAGGACCACCTCCAGAGCCTCCACTACCCATACGGCGCATAAAATAGATGGTAATAAAGATAAAGAACAAGAATGGAGCAAGATTCCAGAATATAGCTCCGAAATCGGAATGCTTCTCATAATTTACATTACCGGTAAAATGACCTTCACTTTCTGCCGTTTCCAAAAACTTGTCCAATGCCTCCATCGAACCAACCTGCACATTGACAGTTGGGCTTTTTCCCATCTTCTTGGCGTCCCCCTTGAATACATCTACAATATTGTCGGGTTTAATGAACACCTCTACGGTCTTGTCATCATAAGCCACTACCTTGTCGGCATAGCCCTGATTCACTATCTCTTTAAATTCAGTATAAGATACCTGTTTAGAAAGTCCCCCTTCATCGCTGAATATATAAAGGAATCCAGCTACCACCGCAATGGCGATATATAACCAACTAAGGCTGGGGCGAGGAACATTTATCTTAGGTTTATTGTCGCTCGAATTATTACTCATTATTATTACTTGTTTATTATTATTTCATGATATCAATTAATCAAGGTCAGGAAGTTCGGTCAACTTGGCATCAGCCCAAAGATGCTCCAACTGGTAGAAATCTCTTAAATCTGGCAGGAAGATATGAACCAGCACATCAGCATAGTCCATCACCACCCATTGTGCATTGCGCAATCCGTCTACGCTCAACACTTTTTCCCCAGTTTCTTCACGCACATATTCTTTTATAGAATCTACAATAGCTGCAATCTGGCTTGGTGAATTACCTTCACACACCACAAAATATTTGCATATAGTTTCTTTTATATCTTGTAAGTCAACAATTACTATCTTCTTTCCTTTCTTTTCCTGAATAGCTTCAGTGATTTTTTGTACCAATAATGGCGTTTTGTTATTCATTTATGTCTGATTTTATATGTTTTAATCATTAAATTTATTGTCTAAAAGCACCGGCCAACAACCCTGCTCCTCTCTTCTTTTTAATCTGCAGATCTCCCCCAAAGCAACTTAGCCTGAATCCAGCCACCATACAGCAACACATTCAAAAAAGCAAAGGAAAAATCTTGGCTGCCCACCCAGAAGGGAAAAGAATCTCTATAAAAGAAATGCCTGACTGACATACTAACCTTCTGACTCTCTATAAACCGACTGGATGAAAACATAAATTCAAAGAGCCTAAGAAACCTGAATTCCCTCTAAAAAGGTTATGTGTTTTTTTTGAGAAACAAGCTCTTATTTACCGACCTATGCTGGCTTTAATGTTGAACCAAAGAGTAATCTTCCGGTTTACATTATATACGCAAATATATTGCTTTTCTATATATCACAAAAATAAACCTGATAGAATTATCTATTCTAATTGTTTTTTTTGAAAAAAATACAATAAAAAGTTTGCAGTTAATAAAAAAAGCCATACCTTTGCACCGTCAATATGAGAGCACCTCATAAGACAGATATTTTGGGCTATGGTGTAATGGTAACACAACAGATTCTGGTCCTGTTTTTCTTGGTTCGAATCCAGGTAGCCCAACAGAATATTTGATTTATTGGGCTATGGTGTAATGGTAACACAACAGATTCTGGTCCTGTTTTTCTTGGTTCGAATCCAGGTAGCCCAACAGAAAGAGAGCTTTTCAGCTCTCTTTTTTTTATCTATCCTACTACTCTTTTTCATGAATTTGCAAGACAGGTTCAAAACAACGGCATATTTTTCTCAAAACGACTATATATTTTGCTGAAAATGTCGGCATATTTCAGAAGAAATGCCGGTACGTTTCCATAAAAACGTCAGTATAATTCTACTAGTCTTAGTTCGCACAATAAAAAAAGCTCTGCAACACGGCATAAGCGCCGCGCTACAGAGCAGTCAGTTATGTTTTAAGACAATAACTTATCTCATTTCAGTATAAGAAATCTTATCCATATCTGTATAATCAAGGTTTTCACCAGCCATACCCCAGATAAACATATAATTGCTTGTTCCGGCAGCAGCATGGATAGACCATTCTGGAGACATTACAGCCTGTTCATTAGCCAACCAAAGCAAACGTTCTTCCTGAGGCTCTCCCATAATGTGGCAAATCATGTTGCCCGGAGTCAGGTTAAAGTAGAAGTATGCTTCAACGCGACGAGCATGAGTATGCGCAGGCATTGTGTTCCATACACTTCCTGGCTTCAATTCAGTAAGCCCCATCTGCAACTGACAAGGTCCTTCTTTCAACACATTCTTTACAATAAGCTGATTGATTACACGGTCGTTGCTATCTTCCATCTTGCCGGCAGCAAACGAATTAGCCTTCAAAGAGCCCTTTCTTCCGTCCATTGTAATCCACTGAGTCTTGTATTCTTTATGAGCCAAAGCCGAGTTCAAATAGAACTTGGCAGGTTTTGAAGCGTCTTTACTCTTGAAAGAGACCTTCTGGTTGCCACGACCGATATACAATGCTTCCTTAAAATTCAATGCATATTCCTTACCGTCAACTACCACAATACCGTCACCACCAATGTTGATAACACCCAACTCACGGTTAAACAAGAAGTAAGGAGCTTTCAACTGGTCAATAGTTTCCAGAGTCAATTCTTTATTCACAGGCATTGCACCACCAAAGATGAAACGGTCATACATAGAATAAGTCAGATTGATTTCATCGGTAGAAAATACTTTTTCCATTACGAAACTGCTGCGCAATCTCTGAGTATCATAAGTTTTCACATCTTGTGGGTGACAAGCAGTCTGCTCCTGTACACTGGCGATCTGAGCATTTGCTGAAAAAGCAGCCATACCCATCATCATTGCAATTGCTAATTTTTTCATACTCTTCAAAATTATTTAATGATTAATTGATATTTCTTAATGTAATATTTAATTCTGCTTACCTTCTTTGATGATACGGCTGCGATTATAAATAGCCATCCCCAAAGCCACAAGCACCAAGATACCTGCACCCACCATCTTCATATTATATACGCAGTGGAAAATGCACCAAGAGAAAATACTTGAAGCAAAGTCAAGCGCACCACCTTGGAAGCCTTCCGGAATCTTCACGGCAGCATCTCCTGTTCTAACAAACACATCGTGTGCTGCCTGAGTAAAGAATGGAGCAAGGTCGGTCACAAAATACAGACCCACAATCAAAGCTACCAGCCCCACAATGAATGTCTTCAACACATTACCCCTTGTAATAGGCAATACAGCAGGGAAAAGATAGAACATACCAGCCAAAGAGGCCAAAGGAAGGAACTGATTGCCGGGCAATACCACCGACAAGAACAGAGTAACCGGAATCAGCAGCAAAGACACAACCAATGTGGTAGGGTGACCAATCACCAAAGCAGGACTCATACCGATATTCAATCCTGAAGCATTCTTAAACTTCTTTCCAATCAATTCTCTAGTAGCATCTGAAATAGGACGGAGACCTTCGATAAAGAGTGAAGTGACACGTGGAATCAACTCCATCACCGCTCCCATCTTAATACCCAATCCAAGAATTGCCGGAATTCCATTTACCATTTCATCAGTGTCCTTGCAAGCCAAGACTCCGATGCCGCATCCTACTACGATACCCAAGAAAAGGGGCTCACCCATAATGCCGAATTTCTTTTTCATACCATCGGCGTCAATGTTCAACTTGTCAAATCCGGGAATCAAGTCAAGTGCCTTGTTGACAACCAAGGCAAATGGTACAAATCCCTGACAGAATGGCTGAGGGATAGAAATACCATCCATTTTTTCATAATAACTCTGAAATTGCTTGCAGGTAAGGTCAGCCATTACCAAAGTGATGATGTAACAGATTATAGCAGCAAAGAATCCCCACCAAATATTTTCGGTTGCAAAATAAACCACAGCACCGATAAAGGCAAAATGCCAATAGTTCCACAGGTCGATGTTGACTGTCTTAGTTGTCTTAGTAAGAAGCATTACAATATTTACCGCCAAACATACCGGGATAATAAAAGCCCCCACCGAAGTGTTATAAGCAACCGAAGCTGCCGCCGGCCATCCCATATCAAAAATCCCCAAACTCAAGCCGTAAATTTCAGTAACCTTCTTCAAAGGTTCACCTAAACTGCTAGTAAGCAGCGCTGTAATCACAGACAAGCCGACAAAACCGACACCTACCAGAAGCCCGCTTTTAAGAGCCTTGCCAAACTTGATACCGATACATACCCCTAGAATCGTAAACAGGATAGGCATCATTACCGCAGCACCAAGGCCTATGATATAACTAAATACTTGTTCCATAAAAATCTATCATTTAACTTTAACCTGCAAAGGTTGTGCTACCTTGCAAGCATACTCTTTCAAATACTTTTCCCAAGACTGCATATCAGGCATGTCAGCCTTGCTCCATCCACTACCCCAGTAATACACATAGTCAGTTCCTGGCTTACAAGTGCTGTAACCTAGCACATGCCCCAAAGCACCAACTTTTGTCTGCTCTTTATCGAACCATTTCACACCTGTATTTTCCAATGAAGACGTAAATACAGCTCCTACAAAGATGACACCATTATTATGATTTACATTATTGGTAGAATCGGCATAAGCAATGTATCTGCCGGCAGTATTGGCCACATATCCATCAGGATTCTGCGGATGCAAGACCAGGCCAGTCACTACAGTCTTTGGCTCCGGCAAGTTTGCATAGCTAATTTCAGTCTTATTCAGATAAGACCCTTTGTCAAGGGTTATCAAACGAGTTTCAATCACCTCAGAAGAGCCCTTCACCTCAAGAGGGTGGAATGTCAATTTCAAAGAGAAACGCAATGGACCATTATCCAAAATAGCATAGTCCTTATAGCAATAAGGATAGATGATAGTAGAATCTTCCATCAGTGCAGCTGTACCTCCTCCCAGCGTAGGGCCTACATTATAACAGTCCATGCCGTTACCATGGTCTACATGATAAGATTTTGTATTCAGCAGACTGTCGGCCTTTTTCTTCATTCCTTGTTCTCTAAGAAGACGTATCTGCGCAATGATTGCAGTATCAGTTTCCATCTGATATCTATGTGCTACAACCGGTTCTGAAACAGATTTTGTAAATACATCATATCCAAAAGCTTTTTCACCTAGCTTTTGCAATGCCGGACCATATGCACGATAAGCAGCCTTGTCGTTTTCCCATGCGATATCATCCATTCGGTTTGTATATAACTGCCCGCAAGAGATTGTATCTACAACAACCGGAGTACCCGTTGACACTGTGTATACCACATTCTGATTCGGCCCTACCGTAGCTGGAAAAATCAACAAACTATCATAAGTTACCTGATAAGGCACCTGATTGTTTTGGCTATCCATCACCACCAGTTGTCCGTCGGCAAGCAAATGTTCCAACTCATGCATAGGTATTTCTACCATTTCATTCTCTCTATTCAGGTCGGTAGAATTGTTGATATCCACTTCTACCTTCTGCTTATTGACAGAACATCCTGTCAGGCAGCAAGCTGCCAACAGGATATTCATTGTTTTAGTAATAAGACTCATATTCAATCTTTAATCCACTAAATTATTTAGGCTGTTTGCCGATATAAGCCAAGATACCGCCATCTACGTACAACACATGTCCGTTTACGAAGTCTGAAGCATCTGAAGCCAAGAATACTGCAGGACCCATCAAGTCTTCTGGAGTACCCCAACGTGCAGCAGGAGTCTTAGCAATGATAAATGAATCGAAAGGATGACGAGAACCGTCAGCCTGAGGCTCACGCAAAGGAGCTGTCTGTGGAGTAGCGATATAACCCGGGCCAATACCATTACACTGGATATTGAATTCACCATATTCAGAAGCAATGTTACGAGTCAGCATCTTCAAGCCACCCTTAGCAGCTGCATATGCCGAAACTGTTTCACGACCCAATTCACTCATCATAGAGCAGATGTTGATAATCTTACCATGACCTTTCTTAATCATTGCCGGGATAACAGCTTTAGAAACGATAAATGGAGCGTTCAAGTCAACATCAATAACCTGACGGAATTCAGCTGCAGACATTTCAGTCATAGGGATACGCTTGATAATTCCTGCATTGTTTACCAAGATATCGATTACACCAACTTCTTTCTCAATCTGAGCAACCATTGCCAACACTGCTTCTTCATTGGTAACGTCACATACGTAACCGTGTGCTTCAATACCCAATTCTTTATAAGCAGCCAGACCTTTGTCTACCAATTCCTGTTTAATATCATTAAATACAATTGTTGCACCAGCTTTAGCAAATCCTGTTGCGATAGCAAAACCAATTCCATAAGAAGCTCCAGTTACCAGAGCTACCTTACCTTCCAATGAAAAATTAACCATACGGCTTAAATTTAATGTTAAAATATTATGTTTTGAGATGTCACAAATTTAGACCTAAAAAATGAAATTACACAGTTTTAGCAGGACTATTTCAAGAACTCTTGTACAGAAAATGGGCAATATTGTCCAAACTTCCTATATTTTTGTGTTCGTTAACAGAGGATGGCTATTCTTGAAAAAATCTTCTTGGGAAAAGACTTTTCCGCAACCAATCTCTTTATTCCTTCCCTAAATTCATCACCTTGATTTCCGAAGTACGCACACCTGGTTTTATCTCTCCACAAACCATATACATCTTCTCTCTTTTCCTCAACAAAACACCTCCGGCTTTATTCATCCCTTCCACATCGGCATAAACCTTCCATTCTTCTTTTGAGACATCATAAACCAGTACATCCTTATTAAAACGGTACCATTCCGATGGCTTCTTCATATAATCTGCCGGAGCTTTGCCTTCCATCGCGCCTTTAAAGATATCAAAGTCTACCCCGCCAGTCATATAAAGTTTTCCTCCAGCCGATACGCCCGACGCTCCTGAGATAGCATAATGCCTCCCATCTTCCTTTACAGGAAAAGGTATTGCATCTTCCCATTCCCCCGACTCTATATTATAAGGTATCATATCCGGTGAAAGATGGCACTGTTTCTTTTCTTTGTCAAATGCAAAACCACCAGCCAAATAGAGGGTCTTTCCTGATGCCAACAAGACAGGCTGCACTCGCTGATACCCTGAATAATCCTTCAGCTTCAACCAACTGCCAGATTGAGGGCGGAGTACATAAAAAGAGTTGTTTCCCGTCTCGCTATTTCCTCCTGCCACATAAACCTTCCCGTCCAAGCATACAGCAGCTGCATTGTCTATCGCTTCGGGAAGCGACGGAAGATTTTCATACACTACATCATTGGTCATTTTATCCAAGCTTATACGAAACACTTGCGTTGTCACTGAATCTGCATTCATCCCCCCGATACAAATCAATCCATCGTATACTTCAGCAGATGCACCATACGCCAAAGGCAAAGGCAAGTCTTTCACTTGCTTCCAGACCTTGTCTTGTGTATCTACCGGTATCAAATAGACTTCTTTATAAAACTTCTTCTTTCCTCCATCTGCCGCAGGTATGTTAGGGAAATTACACCCTCCACCGACTAGCATATAATCCCCTATAAATCCAGCGAAGGGAGCAGACACTCCATCAGAAACTGGATAATTTGGAAAAGAATGTTTTTCCGAAAAGCCCCGACAACCATTAAACAAGAGTTCAGAAAGCAACGATACACAAACTAAAAAATTCAACTTCATCATACTATTTATTGACAGGTTATACTTTACTCTACACACTCATATAAAAAATACGGGCGTAAGTTTTTCAATTTATGCCCGTACTGTTCGGTCTACAGTGCCATTATTTCTTTATATATGGCAACACCGTATCTTTCCACACTTGATACCCTGCTCCCAAAAGGTGCAAACCATCATTAGAGTAGTCTGTATTCATCTTACCCTCTGCATTGGCAAAATGCTTGAACAAATCAATAAATATAGCTCCTTCTTTTTCTGCAATCTGGCAAATACGGACATTCAATCCAGGAATACGTTTCCATTGGGATGTATGACCATTGAATTTTCCATAAACAGGATTGACAGGCAAAAGGCTCTGCACATACAATCGAGTTTGAGGAGATTCTTTTCTTATCTTCTTAATAATACGTTCTATTCCACTAACGACATACTGGTCATCTTTTCCACGACCGATATCATTTATACCAATCAATAAAAATATTTTTGCAGGACGGCCTTTCAACAAGACATCTAACCTGTCATATACCCCCCAAGTAGTATCTCCACTGATACCACGGTTCTTTATATGTCTGTTTTCAAACAATTCGCTCCATTCTGCTCCATCTGTAATACTGTTCCCTAAAAAAACAATATCTTTAGATGTTACAGGTAGTTGCTCAAAATGAGTTGCGCGCTGATAGTAATAAGTAGAATAAGTGCGATCTGCCGACTTAGTCTGTGCCTGAAGTGTTGTCAAGGCGCAAATCCCTAACAAAGAGGCCAATAATATTTTCTTCTTCATAACACTATGTTTAATCTATTTCAAAAGTATACATTTAAGATTTATTGTCCAATCTCTCACTATTATTTATTGTTACTCCTTTTCTCTTCTCCTAAAATAAAAATCATATATTATTCAATCACCCGACAAATAAAATCCTTGCCGAAATGGCTGACTGTTTTCATCTGGCTATTACTGCCAGATTAACGCTTTACCATCTTTACTACTCCATAAGTATCAGTTCCTCTTTCTCCCTTAACCCAGGCTTTCAACACACATGAGTTGTTGCCAGAAGCCTCATCAGGTATGGAGAAACGGAAGATAGTGCTACTTTGTCCGTCTGATTTTCCTTCACAGACTACTACACCGTCCATTTCCAATACAACCTTAGAGACTGAAAGATAATTTGTTCCACGGAGTGATACAAACTCTACTCCTGCTAACGACTTCAATCTAGCAACCGGGACATTCCACAAGAGTACCGTCTCCTTTGTCTGTAAATCCACAGGTGACCATCCTCCCAATTCTTCCGACTTCGAGGTGTGTTTGTTTTCTAAAACCGCTCCACGAGCATCTTCCATCAAAGACAAACACTCTGCCACCAAATCTTGACAAGGTTCTCCTGCTGACAGTCCTTTAGACTGCTCCACCCAGTCTTGTTCCCATTTTGCAAAATCAAACGGAACGCCCTTCCATTTGCTTTCAAAATAATGTTTCCAACGAGGCACATAATAGTCCCTTATCAATCCAGACCAGATACGGGCCGAATAATCGTCTACAGGAGGTCCCCATATAGTTACAATTCTACGGGCATTCTTCTGATAATACGCTTGCAGCGCAACATTATGCCCCTTACGCCGTGCAAAATCTAGCCAACGCTCCAATCTGAGGGTAGGATGCGACTGCAATACCCTGTCCATTCTATTAGCCAATCCTTCAAATTCAGCTGCCAGCTGTTTGCTCCCTTCCATATTTCCCTCCGCAAAGGTTGTCTCTAAAGCCTGGAGCAGCAGTTCCAGTTTACCTCCCACATACTGTGCGGTAAGTTCGGCAAGGTCAGTCTGATACATTACCGAATGCTTCAGTTCATCAGCACACAAGGCAAACGACTCAATCGCCGCAAAGAAATCCTCATCGGCATGGATACTCCCCTGACGAACCAGTCCGGGACGGAACTGCCAGTTGTAACGAGGATGATCGGTAAAAGTACCATAGACCGACTCCAACAACCCGTTCCAGAATGTTTTGATGCCTTCCGGACAGCGGCCATAACGACATAACGAATAATTCTCCAGCCAACTACGCACATCTATTCTTGAATCACTCCATCCCGCATCACCCAACAGTTCATAAATCACCTCGTTATTCTCTATTCCTTCGGGCGCCATACCATGTGCAACCAGCCTTCCTCTATGTTCAGACTTCAAGGCATCCAAATGTCCGTTGGCATATACTTCCAATACACCTGTCATACCCGACTTCCCTCCCATATTGGGAATCACACTATACACCCACGGCTTATTATAAAATCCTCGGTAAAACTCCCAGTTCACCTCACTGTTCCAAAAGCAGCGGTTATAATCTACCGCCAAATCGAGCAGCAGCATCTTGTCATCCGGCACACGGCTCACCAAAGCCTGCAAGGTCTTATAGTCCCAGATATTGCGCATATAGCCAAACATCCACCCCTGCATCACCCACACGGCATCCTTGTTGCCTTCTCTGATACTCTGATATACTTTTTCGCCATAAGAGGCCAGCAACGAATAACGCGTAGGGTCATCCTTAGGAGGAAAAGGAATATCCATCTCATTGAAACTATCTGCCAGATAATACTCATTCTTACCAAACTCCTTTTCCCATTCCTTGATGAACATTGCTCCTATCTTACCAAATAAATCCTCCTCTGGAGAAAGCATCCAGTTGTGAAAAGCCCCCGCCCAAGATGTTTCGGTAATCTTTACATGAGGATACAGCCGTTTCAAAGCCTTGGGGATAAATCCGGCAAACCCCGGACAGATAGGTTTCATACCAAGACTGCGCATCCTTTTCAATATTTTATGCTGAAGAGCCACTTGGTCTTCGTGCCACTCCTCAGGCATCGGACCATCTATACCGCTGATATTCCCCATCCGCATCCACGGAAGATGAGCCGGTCCTACAAAATAACTGGCAATCTCCTCGTCGGTAAGCCCCAGCTTACGCCATACCCTTGCCGAAATAGCCTCGTTAGCCACCAAAGCCAGAGGCATATCCAGCCCATGCAGAGCCATCCAGTCTATTTCCTGTTCCCAACGGTGCCAATCCCAATAAGGCATAGAGTATCCATAAGTCACTACATTAAAATAATAATGATGCTCAAAAGGGGAAGTTACATTTTGAGTCTTGCTCCCCTCCAATTTCTCGGGGAGCGACAGGCGGCTGCCGCTCCAAGAAGCAATGCCGTATCCATTTTTAGTCACAAAGTCATACACCCCTCTGCACACTGCTACCGGACTGCTTCCGCCTACCACCAGACGGCCATCCTCTATTCTCTGTTCAAAACGGTCACAACGGTTCTCTTTCGACAAAGACTCAATCTGCACTTTGCCGGAAAGTTCCGGATAAACTCGTTCTATCACTTGTTGTGCCGCCTTGCAATCTTTTTTTGACAGTTGAGCCCAACCATATATCGGGCATCCTGCTACCAGAGCAAGAGAAAACCAAATTATCTGCTTGATATTCATAAACTATTTTCTTTTCGTTTTACTTCTATTTTTTCTGAAAGGCGTTCCACCTCTTTTCGATAACGAGAATCCTGCACGACATTGACATTTTCTTCCACGTCTTTCTTATGATCAAACAACATACGAGAACGTATCACCCCTTTCTTCTTCCATTCAGCATAATTAAAACGTTTGTCTACGGCATTGTCACCTCCCTCCCATTGGATATAAACAAAATCTTTAGTCTTGACATTTAAGTCCTTGAGTACAGGTACAAAACTCGTACCATCCAACTGTCCTTTCGGTTGGGGCAATCCACACAACTCACACAACGTAGGATAAAGGTCTACAAACTCCACCATTGACTGCGTCTTCCCCTTTTTCATGCCCGGCACACGCACAATCAACGGCACATGAGTGGCACGGTCCATCAGATTATGTTTTCCCAGAAAATTATGCTCGCCCAAATGCCATCCGTGGTCGCCCAGCAAAAAAACAATGGTATTCTCGGCCAGCCCCAACTCATCCAACGCATCAAGCACCTTACCAATCTGGGCGTCTACATAACTCAAGCAAGCATAATAGCCATGTTTCGCTTCCTTCTGAAAGTAAATATCATCAGGCACAGTAGTCCGCGCATAGGCATAGATTTCCGAAGAGTTCCTTACCTCTGCCGGCAGCCCTTCAGGACGAAAACGGTTCTTTGGCATCGGAATTTTATCTCTGTCATATAAATCCCAGTACTTCTTAGGCGCATTAAACGGAAGATGCGGTTTCCAAAAGCCACAGGCCAGAAAAAAAGGTTTCCCTTTTTCCTTGAGACGTTTCAAATCCTGCACCGCCCTTTCCGCCAGTTTTCCATCATCGTAAGCATTGTCGGGCACATCCGCACTCTCACAGAAAGGACCGCGTTTGGTCTTAGGATTAATACTACGGGCAGAAGCATCATTCATCCACAACTCCCATCGGTTGTATTCTGCCCAATACACATCATATCCATCGGGATGATTCCGATAAGGCGGTTCACTCCAAGAATCTGCATGGTCTGAAATGTGATGAAAGACTTTTCCATCCGATATGGTGTGATATCCATGCGAAGTAAACCATTGTGACACAGGAATCGCCTGCGGGCAATCTTTGCTGGCATACGCCGAATAATGCACAAAGCGTTCAGGATAATGCGGATAGACTCCCGTAAGCAAACTGGCTCTTGAAGCCCCACTGACGGGCACATTGCAATAAGCGTTCTGAAACAAGACACCGGAAGAAGCCAGCCGGTCGATATGAGGAGTCTTTACATCTTTTACTCCATAGCATCCTAATTCCGGACGCATATCATCTGCCATGATAAAAAGAACATTCATCTTCTGATTTTCGGCCATTACGCTCTGGACCGCCATCGGAAAGAACGAAGTTCCACATAGCAATAGAAATCGAGTTTGTATCATAATATTCGTTGATTTTATAGTAAGCAACAAAAGTACGCAATTTCTCTAAACCTGATATAAAAGAGTCGCAAAACTACCTTGCAAAAGCAGCTTTCCGTAAGAAAAATCCAATCGACGGCATATTTTTCACCAATCGTCAGCATATTTTTTTCCAATCGACGGCATATTTTCACTCAAATGACGGCATATTTTTCTCAAAATGATTATATATTCTCCCCAAAATATACCGACGATTTGGAAGCCCTATTTTTTCACATTCCAAACGGCTGCCGCATCTGCAAAAAAAAACGAGGAGGAAAATGCGTTACGCATCTCCCTCCTCATTCTTTTTATTATTGAAAACAATTAATCTTCAACTTCCTGGAAATCTTCCTTACCAACACCACAAACCGGACATACCCAGTCTTCTGGAATATCTTCAAAAGCTGTACCTGGAGCGATTCCGCTTTCTGGATCACCTGTTTCCGGATCATATACCCAATCACATACTGTGCAAATGTATTTTTTCATAATCTATCAATTATATTTAATGAATACTACTATTTTCATTCATCGAGAAAAGCAAACCTTATCAACGACTTTATATTCAAAAACAAATATAAATTAAAAATGTTTTCAATCATCCGTTTAATAACATTTTTTTTAAAATCTCTACACCTTTTGAAGCTCCTTCCCGAATCACATGCACTTCACGCAAGGAAGAAACATTCACTTCGTTAGGGTCTATCAAGTAAACCGGAACACCCCGAGGAACATTATACAACAATCCGGCAGCCGGATATACATTAAGTGAAGTACCTATAATCACAAAGATATCTGCTTGTAAAGCGTAATCGGCAGCTACTTCAATCAAAGGAACCGCCTCTCCAAACCAAACGATAAAAGGGCGCAGTTGAGAACCATCGGCCGCCAAATCTCCCATTTTTACTTCATACTGCTCCGGAGCAAGTTCCTTCACATAAGTCTGGTTTCCAGGCTCACGACTAGAAGTCACCTTAGTGAGTTCGCCATGCAGATGAATCACACGAGTGCTTCCCGCACGTTCGTGCAAGTTATCTACATTTTGTGTAATGACCGTCACATCAAAATGACGCTCCAGTTCAGCCAAAAGTTCATGCCCCTTATTGGGTTTCACTTCCAGCAGCTGCTTTCTACGTTCATTATAAAAATTTATCACGAGCTCAGGATTAGCTGCATACCCTTCTGGAGTAGCTACCTGCTCTACCGGATACCTATCCCATAAGCCACCAGAATCGCGAAACGTACTGATTCCACTTTCTGCACTCATACCTGCCCCTGTAAGGACTACTAATTTTTTCATATACTGCATGAATTTATAGACTCTGACAAAAATAAGAATTTTTAATCGCTTAAAGAAGTTCATTTTCAAAGAAAAGAGATACCTTTGCGCTTACAAATAAAGAAATCACATATTTTAATCAAAAAACATAACATGGATAAATTTAGCTACGCCATTGGACTGGGTATAGGCCAGAACTTGCTGAGCATGGGAGCTCGCAGCATTGATGTAAACGACTTTGCACAGGCTATCAAAGACGTATTGGAAGGAAATCAGACTGCAATCAGCCATACAGAAGCTCGTGAAATCGTAAACAAGTATTTCACAGAGTTGGAAGAAAAGATGAATGCTGAAAACATTGCAAAAGGTCAGGCTTTCCTGGAAGAAAACAAGAAAAATCCTAACATCGTAACACTTCCTAGCGGATTGCAATATGAAGTAATTACCGAAGGTAACGGCAAGCAGCCTAAGGCTACCGACCGTGTACGCTGCCATTATGAAGGTACTTTGATTGACGGAACTTTGTTCGACAGCTCTGTAAAACGTGGCGAACCTGCCGTATTTGGTGTAAACCAGGTAATCAAAGGATGGGTGGAAGCTCTCCAGTTGATGTCGGAAGGTGCAAAATGGAAACTATATATCCCTTCTGAATTGGCATACGGTGCACAGGGTGCAGGCGAGTTGATTCCACCTCACAGCACACTTATCTTTGAAGTAGAGCTGATTGAAGTACTGTAACCTATTAACGATTTAACTTTATTATCATACTTAAAACAAAACTATAGCAATGAAAAAAAGTACAATATTTATGATGTTGGCTGCTACTGCAGGCTTGGCATCATGTACCTCTCAAGGACCAAAAGCAAACATGAAAGATGGAGTTGATACTCTTTCTTATATGATGGGAGTTACCAATACTCAGGGACTGAAAGATTATGTAACTGGCAGACTGGGAGTAGACCCTGCAAATATGGAAGATTTCATCAGAGGTATCGAACAGGGTGCTAAAACTACTGACCCTAAGCAGAAAGCATATATGGCTGGTATGCAGATTGGACAGCAAGTAAATGGTGAAATGTTTGATGCTATCAACAATCAAATTTTCAACGGTGACTCTGTAAATAAACTGAGTAAGGAAAACTTCCTGGCAGGATTCATTGCTGCAGCACAGGAAAAGGCTTTGGTTAGTACTGACTCTGCAAGCACTTATGTCCGTATTAAGGCTGAAGCTATCAGAGAACAGTCTTTGTTGGAAAAATATGCTGAATACAAGAAGGAAAATGAAGACTTCCTGGCTGCAAACAAAGGCAAAGAAGGTATCAAGGTTACTGAAAGCGGATTGCAGTACAAAGTGGTAAAAGAAGGTAAAGGTGCTATCCCTACTAAGGATTCAAAAGTGAAAGTTCACTACAAAGGTACTTTGATTGATGGTACTCAGTTTGACAGCTCTTACGACCGTAAAGAACCTACCAGTTTCCGTGCCGACCAGGTTATCAAAGGATGGACTGAAGCACTTACTATGATGCCTGTAGGTTCTAAATGGGAACTTTACATCCCTCAAGAACTGGCTTACGGTGCACGTGAAGCAGGTCAGATTAAACCTTTCTCTACTTTGATTTTTGAAGTAGAACTGCTGGAAATCGAAAAATAATTTCCCGTTTCAACATAGAAACATATCAACCGGACCGGTACCTGCGTACCGGCCCGGTTTTTTCATAGCTCTCCACCCGACAAAAATAACGAATACACTTGTGGAAAGCGCGTTTTTTTAATTATGTTTGTAAAAACATTAAACCTCAAATGCCATGAACTGGAAACAGTTGATTTCAAACAAACGGTTCGGACTGGAATGCTTGCATGAAACCCGCAAGGAAGACCGCACAGAATTTCAACGCGACTATGACCGGCTGATTTTCTCGGCTCCTTTCAGACGACTGCAAAACAAGACTCAGGTTTTCCCCTTGCCGGGAAGTATCTTTGTACACAACCGGCTCACACATAGCCTAGAAGTATCGTGCGTAGGTCGCTCACTCGGAAATGAGGTAGCCTCTCGCCTGTTACAACTACATCCAGAACTGAGAGATTCACATTTACAAGAGATAGGATCTATCATTTCGGCTGCTTGCCTGGCCCACGACTTAGGGAATCCTCCTTTCGGGCATTCGGGAGAAAAAGCTATCGGCACCTACTTCTCGGAAGGGAAAGGCATGGGACTAAAAAATCTGCTTTCGGATGCAGAGTGGTGCGACCTTACTCACTTTGAAGGCAATGCCAATGCTTTCAGGCTACTCACTCACCAGTTTGAAGGAAGGAGACCGGGAGGTTTTGTAATGACTTACTCTACACTGGCTTCTATCGTGAAATACCCTTTCTCCTCACAACTGGCAGGCACCAAGCAAAAGTTCGGATTTTTTCTCAGCGAAGAAAAAGACTTCATCAAGATTGCCAAAGAGTTAGGAATGATTCGCCTAAGTAAAGAGAATGAGCCTACCAGATATGCACGGCATCCGCTAGTCTATTTGGTAGAAGCTGCCGATGATATCTGCTACCAAATGATGGATATAGAAGATGCATATAAACTGAAAATCCTGACCTTCGAAAAAACTAAAGAGCTCTATTTGGGATTCTTTGACCAAACACGGCAAGAGCATATTTTAAAGATTTGTAGAATGGTGCAAGATAGCAATGAACAGATAGCCTATCTTCGTTCTTCAGCTATCGGAGCCTTGATTCAGGCATGTACAGAAACATTCATCGCACACGAACAGGAAATCTTGAACGGCACTTTTAAAGATACACTTATCAGACAGACCCCCACGGATATCAGACAAGCATACCAACGCTGCTCGGACACTGCAATGAAAAAAATTTATTGTTCAAAAGATGTGGTAGACATTGAACTGGCCGGATACCAGGTTATCACCACACTTATCGACTTAATGATAGATGCAGTGAGACATCCGGAGAAAGCCTACTCCCAATTACTTATCAACCGAGTTTCAAGCCAATACCAAATACAGGCGGATACACTTTATGAAAAAATTCAAGCGGTATTGGACTACATATCGGGAATGACGGATGTATATGCACTCGACCTTTATCGTAAAATCAACGGCAACAGCCTCCCTGCCGTATAAAGACAACAAAGGTTCGCAATAAGTTTTTTCACCTTCTTTGCGAACCTTTTTTTATGTAATCAATATTACTTATTCTCTGTTGACCACTGGGCAAGCGCCAGAAGTAAGACGTAATGCTTCTGGGTGTTCTTTAATGTAAGACTCAATATGACGCACACGTTTTTCCTCCAAAATCTCATCCACAGCAATCAAGATGCCGGTTTCTTCTACATCTCCAAAACCATCATTGATGGCTGTACCAAACATACGCATCGTAGGAGAAAGGCTCATATAGGCATTTACCAATGGAGGGATGTTATATCCTAGCTTGCGCACTTCGGTATTCAGCACTTTATAGTCCTCCTTGAAAGTATCATGGCAGAACCGTTCCTTCAACACAGCCTCATCTGTTTCAATCTTCAATGCCACCATTGGAGTAATCAACTGGTCCTTATCAGAGAAATGCTTCTTCAGGAAATATAAAATCATGTCACGTCCTAGTCGGCTGTAACTAGGATACATAGTCATCTTCCCAAAGAAATATTTTACATTCGGTTTGATAACTGTCAATGCACCCAGCCCATCCCACAAGTTATCCAAGGCAAACAATCCCTTAGACCCTGCACGGGTTGACTGATATTCCAAAGTCACGAAAGAACGTCCCAACTCTACAGTAGTAGGCAAATACTCCTTCAAGAACTTTTCTGAGAAATTAAACATGTGTGCAGTAGCCAAAACAGGCTTACCTTGAGCATCAAATTCCACTTCATCACCCAGCAGATAACGATACCCTCCTAAAATTTCTTCTGCATCCGGATTCCATACCACCAGCTGCTGATAAGGATTCTCCATCAAATCGTATTCATCAAGGTCCATAGAACGTCCTGTGCCACCACCAGCAGCACGGAAAGCAATTTCACGCAGACGACCTATTTCCTTCAACACATTAGGAGCATTTTTCCAATCTACAACATAGATTTCATTGTTGCTTTTATTGGTTGCCCTCAAGCGTCTTTCGGCTGTAAGTTCCGATTTCAACAACTCCCTATCAACGGGAGCAATAATCTCTTCCATATATAATCTGCTACTTTTTTAGAGTTTATACACAAGTTCCCGCACATAATCAGCCCATTCAACAGGACTCTTTGAATGGTCAAAAGTCTGCCAAGGAATAGGCTTTCCTATCACTACCTTAAAAGTCTTATGGCGGTTCTTGAACATTTCATCGGCCAAATATAGCATTGCAATGTTGAATTTGATACCCAAACTCTTGCATAAGTTGGCTAAATTATAGAAAAAATCAGAATTTCGCCCTTCAAAATGAATAGGCACCACGTATCTCTGTGTTTCTATACTCTTGGTAATGAATGTTTTTTTCCATGCGAGGTCTTTAATCACCCCCTTTTGTCTACGAGAACAAATGCCGGCAGGAAACATAATGATATGACTATCCGAACGGAATCCAGCCTCTACCATACGAGGGAAATCACGCGACTGTGAACCTGTCTTGTTGATAGGAATACACAACGGTGCCAAGCCATGAAGATTCATCAACAAGTCGTTAACCAGATATTTCACCTTACCTTGATAATGCTTCCCCAACAAATACCCAAGCGCTACACCATCTTGTCCGCCAAGAGGGTGATTGGATACAAAGGTACATAATCCGTCGGAAGGAAGATTCTCCATACCATGTACATCTAGCTTCGCATCTAGAAAGTCCATACATGACTCTAGAAAATCAACACCACTTTTATCTGATACACCTGTCAGAAATTCATTGATTTCCTCTTGATGCACAATCCGTTTCAAATAGGATACTAAAAAACGAGGGACTCTTTTTGCCTTCTTCCCTGCTTTTTCCTTAATGATTCTATCTATGTCTATTAAAAATATCGAATCGCTAGCCATTACTTTACTCATAGATTTATCTGCAAAAGTAACTCATCTTTTGAATATATACTTATTTATTGAACAAAATATGGCAAAAGATTCATAAAAAATCAGTTCAAGCAAGACCAAACACTGCATAAAGCGTATAAAGAAACGTTACGTATGCAGATAAAAGATAAACGAATTGCCAACAAAATAGTCGAGAAAAGATTACTTCTTGTGATATTTTCACACTACCTGGTGAACAAAACGGGGTGTTGATAACTTATTTATATTTTTAAGCAAAAGTATACTATCAGATTATTGAGAAATATGTAATTTTACAATCTCTATATATATCACTCAATCAAAATCGTAAAAATAATCGACAAATAACAATGGGAGAAACAGAAAAAATATATCATATACCGGTATTGCTAAATGAAAGTATCGAAGGAATGAACCTTCAGCCAAAGGGAGTCTATGCCGACATGACCTTTGGAGGAGGAGGGCATTCAAAAGAAATCCTTAGACGGATGGATGGTGACAGCCGTCTGTTCAGCTTCGACCAAGATGAAGACGCGGAAAGAAACATTGTAAACGACAAGCGTTTCACTTTCGTACGAAGCAATTTCAGATACCTCCATAACTTTCTCCGATACTACGGGGTGGAACAGACCGATGCCATCCTAGCCGACCTAGGAGTATCGTCGCATCACTTTGATGACTCTGAAAGAGGTTTCTCTTTCCGCTTTGACGGAAAACTGGACATGCGCATGAACAAACGTGCCGGAATCACTGCTGCCGATATCATAAACACTTACGAAGAAGATAAACTGGCCGATATCTTCTATCTGTATGGCGAACTGAAAAACAGCCGCAAACTGGCTGCCGTACTGGCCAAAGCACGCGCTCAGAAAAAGATAGAAACTATTGGAGACTTTCTGGAAATCATAAAACCTCTCTTTGGCAGAGAAAGAGAAAAGAAAGAACTGGCAAAGGTTTTCCAAGCACTACGCATTGAAGTCAACCAGGAAATGGAAGCACTGAAGGAAATGCTTTACGCTGCTACCGAATCTCTGAAACCAAGAGGACGACTGGTCATCATCACTTATCACTCGCTGGAAGACAGAATGGTGAAAAACCTGATAAAGACAGGAAATGTAGAGGGTAAAATAGAACAGGACTTCTACGGAAATATCCAGACCCCTCTGCGAGCAGTCAACAATAAAGTAATTGTACCTTCTGATGAAGAAATGAATATAAATCCTCGCTCGAGAAGTGCAAAACTCAGGATAGCAGAAAAAAAATAGATAACAAATATGGAACAGAATGAACATAAGTCGAAAATAACACTCAAAGGGATACTGGGAGGAGATATTCTGGCTCATGACTTTCTAAAGCGACAGGCTAATCTAATCATTTTGATTGCCATAATGACCATCTTGTACATTGACAACCGATATTCTTGCCAGCAAGAGCTCATTGAAATAGACCGGCTGAAAAAGGAACTGACTGATATCAAGTATGATGCTCTGACTATCTCGTCTGAACTGACAGAACGTAGCCGACAGTCTAAAATTGAGGAGTATATCTCAACTAAAGGTGCGTCACTGGAAACTGCCGCCACTCCCCCATACTTGATTAAGAAATAAACATTGAAACGATGATACCTGGACTTAAAAATATTATGTTGCGCTACACGTTTATCGTGTTCGTAATGGCGCTATTGGCTATAGCAGTTATTGTCAAAGGTGGAATTATCATGTTCGCTGAAAGACAATACTGGAAAGATGTTGCCGACCGATTCGTCAAAGAAAACGTAATTGTGACACCAAACAGGGGTAATATCATCTCAGATGATGGTAAATTGATGGCCAGCAGCTTGCCGGAATATAAAATCTATATGGACTTCCGGGCTGGAGGACTCACAAAAGATACTATGTTGATGAATCATCTGTCGGAAATCTGCAAAGGACTGCATGAAATCTTCCCGTCAAAAAGTGCCCAAGAGTTCAGAAAACACTTGCTGAAAGGTAGAAAATCAAAAAGTAGACACTTCCTCATTTATCCTAAACGTATCTCTTATATTGAATATAAAGAGGTGCAGAGATTGCCTGTCTTCAATTTAGGGAAAAACAGAGGAGGGCTACATGCCGAAGCCTTCAATCAACGAAAAAAACCTTTCGGATCGCTGGCTATGCGTACACTGGGAGATATGTTTCCGGATATGGCACAAGGGGCAAAAAATGGCCTGGAACTTACATACGACTCAATCCTAAAGGGAACCAACGGCATTACACACCGACAAAAAATCATGAATAAGTACTTGAATATCATTGATAAACCGGCTATTGACGGTTGTGACATCATCACAACAATCAATGTGGGTGTACAAGATATTGCAGAAAAAGCGCTGGTAGACCAATTGGAAAATCTTGAAGCTCTTTCAGGAGTGGCTATCGTAATGGATGTAGCATCGGGAGAGGTGAAAGCCAATGTTAATATGACTAGAGGTAAGGACGGAAATTATTACGAAATGAGAAATCTGGCGGTAAGCAACTTGATGGAACCGGGGTCTACATTCAAGACTGCTTCTATCATGGTAGCTATGGAGGATGGTTTTATTACTCCAGACTATGTGGTAGATACCGGAAACGGACAGGTAAAAATGTATGGCAGCTGGATGAAAGACTGGAACTGGTATAAAGGTGGATATGGTGTCATCGACGTAACTCGCATCTTAGAGGTTTCATCCAATGTGGGTGTATCGAGCATCATTGACAAGTTTTATAAGAAAGACCCTCAGAAGTACGTAGACGGACTGAGAAGAATGAGTATTGACACACCTCTTAATCTAGGATTTACCGGCGAAGCTTCTCCCCGAATATTGGGACCTAAAGACCGAGAGAATAGAGAGGGGGTCTTGCCATGGAGCAGAACAACTCTACCGTGGATGAGTATCGGATATGAAACGATGGTGCCTCCTATTTATATACTGAACTTCTATAATGCCATTGCCAACAACGGGGTAATGGTTAAACCGAAATTTGTGAAAGCCATCGCCAAGAATGGAGATATCATCAAAGAGTTCCCTACGGAAATTGTCAACCCGAAAATATGTTCAGATCGTACCCTCTCTATGATACGAACCATTTTGCAAAAGGTAGTATCGGAAGGTTTGGCAAAACCGGCAGGAAGCAAGCAGTTCAATGTTTCAGGCAAGACCGGCACCGCCCAAATTTCGCAAGGAAAAAGTGGATATAAAGCCGGAGGCGTAAGCTATCTGGTCAGCTTCTGCGGCTATTTCCCATCCGAAAATCCTAAATACAGCTGCATCGTTTCCATTCAGATTCCTCACGGACCGGCTTCGGGAGGTCTGCAAGCCGGAAGTGTGTTCAGCAAAATTGCCGAACGTGTATATGCCAAACATCTGTATCGCGACTTGGAACATGCCAAAGACTCTACCGCTATCTTGATACCCGACATCAAGAACGGCAATATGATAGAAGCAGCTTATGTATTGGATGAATTGGAAGTGAACTATCAAAATAATTCAACTGATGAAAATGCAGCAATTGTATGGGGCAAAGCGTCACACGAAGGTGATAAAGCAATGCTCAAATCTCAAGAGCCTATACATGGACTAGTACCTAACGTACTCGGAATGGGTGCAAAAGATGCTGTATTCATACTAGAAGACCAAGGACTTAGGGTCCGTATCTCGGGAGTAGGAAAAGTCAAGGAGCAAAGCTTGCGCCCTGGAACTACACTGAGAAAGGGACAAACCATATCATTAATTTTAAAAAATTAGATTGACTAAGAATATGAAACTGACAGAAATAATCAAAGCCATATCTGTAATAAAGGTTTCAGGAAATACCGACCTAGATATTACAGGTATTCAGATGGACTCACGCTTGATAAAAGCCGGACAATTATTTGTAGCCGTAAAAGGAACACAGACTGATGGCCATATTTATATTGACAAAGCAATTTCACTAGGTGCAAATGCTGTTGTCTGTCAAGAACTTCCTGAAAGGCTGACAGACAACATTACATACATCCAAGTAAAGGATACTGAGGAGGCGGTAGGTAAATTAGCAACTACCTTTTATGGCAACCCTACTGAAAAACTAGATTTGATTGGAGTGACTGGCACAAATGGAAAAACAACCATCGCTACCTTGCTCTATGAAATGTTCAGATACTTCGGATATAAAGTGGGCCTGATTTCTACCGTCTGCAATTATATTGACGGAGAAGCTATCCCAACAGAACATACTACGCCAGACCCGATTACACTAAACAGCCTGTTAGGACGAATGGCCGACGAGGGATGTAAATATGCTTTTATGGAAGTCAGTTCACACTCCATTGACCAAAAACGCATTGGAGGACTAACCTTTGCTGGTGGTATCTTTACTAATCTGACTAGAGACCATCTAGACTATCATAAAACGGTAGAAAATTATCTGAAAGCAAAAAAAGCATTCTTTGACGGGCTTCCCAAAACCGCTTTTGCCATCACTAATGCCGATGACAAAAACGGAATGGTAATGGTTCAGAATACTCAAGCTAAAATTGCCACTTATTCGCTACGCACTCTAGCCGATTTCAAAGGTAAGGTTTTAGAAGACGGATTTGAAGGTATGCTGATGGATATCAATAACCGTGAAGTAAATGTTCAATTCATTGGGCGATTCAACGCTTCCAACTTACTTGCCGTATACAGCACAGCTTGCCTGCTCAACAAGCAACCGGAAGAAGTTTTGATTGCACTAAGCACTTTACGCCCAGTTGCTGGAAGATTTGATGCTATACGTTCACCTAAAGGATATACCGCTATCGTAGATTATGCTCATACTCCAGATGCACTGAAAAATGTACTCAATACCATTCAGGAAGTTCTCTGTGGAAGAGGGCAGGTAATTACAGTAGTGGGAGCCGGAGGCAACCGTGATAAAGGTAAACGTCCTCTTATGGCACAAGAAGCAGTACAACAAAGCGACCGTGTCATCATCACCTCCGACAACCCTCGATTTGAAGAGCCACAAGATATCATCAACGATATGCTGGCAGGCCTCAACAAAGAAGACAAGAAGAAAGTCATCTCCATTGTTGACCGCAAAGAAGCTATCCGCACGGCTTGCATGCTTGCCAATACCGGTGATGTAATTTTGGTCGCAGGCAAAGGACATGAGAATTATCAAGACGTCAAAGGAGTGAAACATCATTTTGATGACAAAGAGATATTAAAAGAGATTTTTGACAATGAATAACCCTAAAACGGCATGTTATATTACCTATTCAATTACTTAGAACAATTTGATTTTCCTGGAGCGCGAATGTTTGGATATGTGTCATTCCGATCGCTGATGGCTGTAATCTTGGCACTGCTCATATCTTCAATCTTCGGAAGCTATTTCATCAACCTGCTTAAACGAAAGCAAATAACCGAAACCCAACGCGATGCATCAATCGACCCTTTCAACGTAAATAAAGTAGGAGTACCTACTATGGGAGGAGTTATCATCATCATCGCCATACTTATCCCTTGCTTACTGCTTGGAAAACTGCATAATGTCTATATGATTCTGATGCTGATTACAACATTATGGCTCGGAGCATTGGGATTCTTGGATGACTATATCAAGGTGTTCCGAAAAGACAAGGAAGGACTACATGGTAAATTTAAAATCATCGGGCAAGTTGGATTGGGACTCATCGTGGGGCTGACTCTTTATCTAAGCCCACAAGTCGTCTTAAGAGAAAATATTGAAATACAGCAAGATGGACAAATTGTAGAGGTTATTCATAAAAATCAGAACGAGAAGTCAACCAAAACGACTATCCCATTTTTTAAGAACAACAACTTGGACTATGCCGATTTTGTAAGATTCATGGGCGACTACGCCCAAGAAGCCGGATGGATAGTCTTTGTATTGGTAACAATATTTGTAGTAACTGCCGTGTCAAACGGCGCTAACCTTAATGACGGCATGGACGGCATGGCTGCAGGCAATTCAGCCATCATTGGAGTTACTCTCGGCATCTTAGCCTATCTGTCCAGCCATATTGAATATGCAGGATACTTGAATATCATGTATATTCCTGGCAGTGAAGAACTGGTAATCTTTATTTGTGCCTTCATTGGAGCCTTGATTGGCTTTTTATGGTACAATGCTTTTCCTGCTCAAGTGTTTATGGGTGATACAGGAAGCCTTACCATTGGAGGTATCATCGCAGTATTTGCCATTATCATCCACAAAGAACTGCTGATTCCTATTCTTTGCGGCGTTTTCCTTGTAGAAAACCTTTCGGTTATTCTACAGGTCAAATACTTCCAAAGAGGAAAGAAAAAAGGGGTGAAACAACGTATCTTCAAACGTACTCCTATCCACGACCATTTCCGAACAACTCTTACACAACTAGACTCGAACTGTAGCTATCTAGTAACCTGGCCTAGTAATGTATTTCATGAGTCTAAAATCACAGTACGCTTTTGGATTGTCACTATCGTACTGGCAGCAATAACTATTATTACATTAAAAATCAGATAAATCATGGCAAAAAGAATCGTCATTTTAGGTGCAGGAGAAAGCGGTGCAGGAGCAGCCGTACTAGCACAAAAAAAAGGGTTTGATACTTTTGTATCAGATATGTCTGTCATAAAGGAGAAATACAAAAACCTCTTGAATGAAAGAGGAATTGCATGGGAAGAGGGCAAACATACCGAAGAACTAATCTTAAATGCAGATGAAGTCATCAAAAGTCCAGGCATTCCAAACAATGCCCCGATGATTCTGAAAATCAAGGAAAGAAATATTCCTGTCATTTCTGAAATCGAGTTTGCAGGACGCTATACCAATGCTAAAATGATCTGTATCACCGGAAGCAATGGCAAGACTACTACCACATCTTTAATCTACCATATTTTCCGAAAAGCAGGATTGAATGTAGGACTGGCTGGCAATATCGGACAAAGCCTTGCATATCAAGTGGCCGAGTGCAACTTTGACTACTATGTAATCGAACTCAGCAGTTTCCAGTTGGATAATATGTACCAGTTTCACGCAGATATTGCCATCTTGATGAACATCACTCCCGACCATCTAGACCGATACGACTATAAGATGCAAAACTATGTAGATGCTAAATTCCGTATCATTCAAAACCAGACCGACAACGATGCATTCATCTTCTGGAACGACGACCCTATCATCCAGAAAGAATTGAGCAAATATGGTATCCACGGGCATTATTACCCGTTCGCAGAAGACAAGAAAGAGGGGCTGGCAGCCTTTGTAGACCAAAACAAAGTATGTTTCACCAAGCCGATAGACTTCAATATGGAACAAGAAGAACTGGCTCTGACTGGCAAGCACAACCTATTCAACTCTATGGCAGCAGGTATTTCTGCCAACCTTGCCGGCATCCACAAAGAATGTATCCGTGAAGCTTTGATGGACTTCAAGGGAGTAGAGCACCGCCTTGAGAGAGTAGCACGAGTGAAAGAAGTAGAATATATCAATGACTCAAAAGCTACCAATGTAAACTCTTGCTGGTATGCACTGCAAAGCATGCGCACGAAAACCATCTTAATATTAGGAGGTAAAGATAAAGGAAATGACTATACAGAAATAGCCCAGCTGGTAAAAGAAAAATGCTGCGGACTCATCTATTTAGGACTGCATAACGAAAAGTTGCACCAATTCTTTGATTCATTCGGACTTCCTGTAGCCGATGTGCAAAGCATGAAAGATGCAGTAAATGCCGCTTACCAAATGGCCCAAAAAGGAGAGACCGTATTGTTGAGCCCTTGCTGTGCCAGCTTCGACCTTTTCAATAGTTATGAAGACCGCGGCGACCAGTTTAAGGAATGTGTAAAGAACCTATAAAAAAGAAGTAAATGGATTTATTTAGAGGCTTATTTAAAGGAGACAAAGTGATATGGATTATCTTCCTTGTCCTCTGTTTAGTATCTATTATTGAAGTGTTCAGTGCCTCCAGTACACTGGCCTACAAGAGCGGTAACCATTGGACACCTATTACCAGTCACTTGAAAACATTAACAATGGGAGTAGGAGCAGTATGGGTCATACACAAGATTCCTTGCCGTTTCTTCAAAGTAGGAATCGTGCTTTACCCTTTTTCCATTATATTGCTCATCGTCGTGCTAGGTACATCCGCTATCAATGGGGCAAGCCGATGGTTTGACTTGGGATTCATGCAATTCCAACCCTCAGAGCTGGCCAAAATGGCTACCATCATTACCGTATCGTTCATATTGGCACGTTCGCAAGAAGAAGAACAAAGTGGAGAAAAAGCAATCATGTATATAATGGGAGTGACAGGACTCACCATATTGTGTATCTTTACAGAAAACCTTTCTACAGCACTTCTGCTCGCTATCAGTGTATATCTGATGATGATTGTGGGAAGAATTCCGTTGCGACAAATGTTTTATCTTAGCGGTGTAGGAATCGGAGTTATCCTTATCGCATTCTGCTCTATTAAATATGTACCTGCCGAACGGTGGGACTCTATCGGAGTCCATCGTATGGTTACCTGGCAAAACCGCCTGAACTCACACTTCGACAAGAGTGAAATTCCTCCCGAAAAGTTTGACACGAAAGGTAATGATGCACAGATAGCCCATGCCAATATTGCCATTGCCACCAGCAATATCATCGGGAAAGGTCCTGGAAACAGTGTTCAACGTGATTTTCTTTCTCAAGCATATTCCGATTTCATTTATGCCATTATCATAGAAGAATTAGGACTTGTAGGAGGGGGAATCGTGGCATTCCTATATATTTGGCTCTTGATGCGAATAGGGAAAATAGCCAGATATTGCGACAAACCATATTACACTTTTCTCATTATGGGAATAGGTTTTTTGCTTGTCACACAGGCTTTGTTTAATATGATGGTAGCTGTAGGACTAATGCCTGTCACCGGACAGCCTCTACCACTAATCAGTAAAGGTGGTACTTCTATGATTATCAATAGTATATATATTGGAATCATCCTAAGTATAAGCAAGCACGTGGAAGATATCAAAAAGCAACAAATAGAAGAAGAACTTAAACAACAAAACAAGATAACTCCACTTTTGCTTGAAAGTGTTTCACAAGCAGCAAATAACAATGCTACAACATCTCCATTATAACTATCTCTGATAAAACCTAAATGCAAAAAAGGTAAAGAAAACTGTAGGAAAAGAAAAGTAATTTTCTTCTCATCCTTTTACAAGTTTATTCTTTACCTTTGCAATAAATAGAGTACAATTATGAAAGATAATATAAGAATCATCATCAGTGGAGGTGGTACAGGTGGACATATTTTCCCAGCTGTTTCCATTGCAAATGCCATAAAAGAACAACACCCAGATACCGACATTTTATTCGTAGGTGCAGAAGGACGTATGGAAATGCAGCGCGTTCCTAGTGCTGGATATAAAATCATCGGACTTCCGGTAGCCGGCTTCAACCGAAAAAACCTGTTCAAAAACTTTTCGGTCATTATCAAGTTAATCAAAAGCCAATTTAAGGCTAGAAGAATTATCAAAGACTTCAAGCCTCATGCAGCAGTGGGCGTGGGCGGATATGCCAGCGGACCAACCTTAAAGATGGCTGGGATGATGGGCATCCCTACTCTCATCCAGGAGCAAAATTCTTATGCCGGAGTAACCAATAAATTGTTGGCTAAAAAAGCTGATTGCATTTGCGTAGCCTATGAAGGGATGGAGCGATTTTTCGACCCTAAAAAGATTATTTTAACTGGAAATCCTGTCAGACAGGGATTGACTAATACCACCATCACCCGTGAAAAAGCTGCCGCACAATTCGGATTGGATCCTAACAAGAAAACAATACTGATTATAGGTGGAAGCCTAGGAGCCAGAACAATCAACAATTGCGTAATGCACGCACTAGACAAAATAGCAGATGATGATATACAATTCATCTGGCAAACAGGAAAGTTCTATATCAATGAGGCTCGGAATGCGGTCAACAACCATCCTAAGATGAAGTCACTTCACGTTACAGATTTCATTACTGATATGGCTGCTGCATATTGCGCTTCCGACTTGGTAATCAGCCGTTCCGGAGCTGGTTCCATTTCCGAATTCTGTCTATTAGGAAAACCTGTCATTTTAGTGCCTTCGCCTAATGTAGCCGAAGACCATCAAACCAAGAACGCACTGGCTTTAGTAAACAAGAAAGCAGCCCTTTATGTCAAAGACAGCGAGGCTGAAAAAGACTTGATTGATTTGGCAGTCAAAACAGTAAAAAATCAAAATACACTAAACGAACTGAGCATTCATATTGCCAAGCTAGCACTGAAAGACTCTGCTAATATCATAGCAGCGAAAGTTTATGAACTAGCTTTAAATTATCAGAAAAAACAATGAATATCCATACCATAAAATCAGTATATTTCATCGGAGCAGGAGGCATCGGAATGAGCGCCTTGGTACGATATTTCTTATCAAAAGGGAAAAAGGTTGGAGGCTATGACCGTACTCCCAGTGAATTGACACATAAACTATCTGAAGAAGGAGCACAAATTCATTATGAAGAAAACGTTGCTCTTATTTCAGACGATTTCAAAAATCCGGAAGAAACCTTGGTTATCTATACTCCGGCCATCCCTGCATCTCATCAAGAATTAATGTTCTTCCGCCAGAATCAGTTTGAGATACAGAAACGCGCACAAGTGCTTGGCATGCTTACCCAAACAGAAAAAGGACTTTGCGTAGCTGGTACTCACGGAAAGACTACCACTTCTACAATGGCCGCCCATCTGCTGCACCAATCACATATTGGCTGCAATGCCTTCCTGGGAGGTATTGCAAAGAACTATCAAACCAACTTGCTGCTATCTGACCATAGTGACTACGTAGTTATTGAGGCCGATGAGTTTGACCGTTCTTTTCACTGGCTCACTCCATACGCCACTGTCATTACATCGGTCGATTCAGACCACTTGGACATTTACGGCACTCGTGAGGCTTATCTGGAAAGTTTCCGCAAATATACTTCACTTATCCAACCTTACGGAATACTGATTATCAAGCAAGGTTTGGAACTGCAACCCTACTTAAAACAAGGGGTCACGATGTATACTTATGGAACAGACAAAGGAGATTTCCACGCAGAAAATATCCGCATAGAAAACGGCGAAATCTATTTTGATTATATCTCGCCACTAGGTAACATCAAAGATATCCAACTTGGAGTTCCTGTATACGTCAATATAGAAAATGGTATCGCTGCTATGGCCTTGGCACAAGTTGCAGGAGCTAATGCCCAAGAAATAAAAGATGCTATGTTGAGTTTCCGTGGAGTAGACCGCCGATTTGACTTCAAGATAAAGAACGAACGAGTAGTGTTCCTTAGCGACTATGCACATCATCCAGCAGAAATCAAACAAAGCATCACGTCGATACGTACGCTCTACCCCAGCCGCAAAATTACTGCAGTATTCCAACCTCACCTGTATACACGTACACGCGACTTCTATCGTGAATTTGCAGAAAGCCTGTCATTGCTGGATGAAGTAATCCTGCTTGACATCTATCCTGCACGTGAACTTCCGATAGAAGGGGTGAGCAGTCAGTTGATATTCGACCAGCTCAGAACAGAGATGAAGAAATGTATCTGCAAGAAAGCAGACCTGATTGACTTGCTAAAGAACCATCCTACCGACGTATTGATAACCCTAGGAGCCGGTGATATAGAAAATTATGTACCACAGATATATGATATTTTAAAAGACAAATGATAAAAAGGATTCTCATACTCTCACTGCTTTTAGGCATAACGGCTTACTTGATAATTGCCGTTACTGTCTTTAATCACAGACCTGAGCAACAAGCCTGTAAGGGTATGGAATTGCTGATTAAAGACAGCGTTGACTATCAGTTAATCACCCCGTCGGAGGTGAAAAGGATTCTGAAAAAAGGAGGAGTTCTCCCTGAGGGGAAAAAACTATGCGAAATCAATATTCGTACCATAGAAGAAACGTTAGACAAGAGTCCGTTTATCCAAAATGCCGAATGTTATCTCACCACCGGAGGAAAAGTTGCTGTCAGCATCTACCAAAGGATACCTATATTAAGAGTCATCAGCAACAACGGCGACAACTATTATCTGGATACAGAAGGTAAAATTATGGCTACCCCCGACAAGGCAATACATGTTGCCATCGCTACCGGTTTCATTGACCGGAAGTTTGCACAAAAAGAACTATACGAACTGGGCAAATTCTTACAAGAGGATTTATTTTGGAATTCTCAGATAGAACAGATAAACATCACTCCAAAACAAGAGATTGAATTAATCCCTCGAGTAGGTAATCATATACTCTTTTTTGGAAAACCCAATGATTATACAGAAAAATTCAGTAAATTGCAAACGTTCTACAAAAAAGGACTAAACCGGGTAGGTTGGAACAAATATAGCCGGATTAGCATAGAGTTTAATAATCAGATTATTTGCACAAAAAAGGAGAAATAAATATATGGCGGCAACAGATTTTATAGTAGGAATAGAATTAGGATCTACTGAAATCACAGGCATAGCAGGAAAGAAAAATAGTGATGGAAGCATTAAAATTCTTGCGTATGCTAGTGAACACTCTTCAGACTGCATCAAAAAAGGAATCATATATAACCTAGATAAGACTACACAATGCCTCACCTCTGTCATCAACAAACTGGAGCAGACATTAGAAGCTACCGTAAAAAAAGTATATGTCGGAATTGGTGGACAGTCTATCAGAAGCATACATAATACGGAAACAAAACAACTGAATGAAGATACCAAAATATCACAGGCACTCATTGATTCCATAATGAACAGCAACCATGAGTTGTCTTTGATTGACCAGGAAATATTGGCAGTGGAACCTCAAGAATACAAGTTAGGAAACAACCAGCTGACCAACGAACCTGTAGGTATACCAACCGACCGAATTGAAGCCCATTTTTTAAATATCATTGCGCGAAGTTCACTGAAAAGCAACATCCGCCACTGTTTCCGCCAAACGGGATATGAAGTGGCAGAATATTTGATTTCTCCACTGATTACTGCCAATGTGCTGCTTACCGACAGTGAGAAACGTTCTGGATGTGCATTAATCGATTTAGGAGCAGATACTACTACTGTTTCGGTTTATAAAAACAACATCCTACGACATTTGGCTGTCATCCCTCTTGGAGGAGCAAACATCACCAAAGATTTATGCAGCCTATTCATCGAGGAGGAAGATGCCGAACAGCTCAAACTCAACTATGCCAGTGCATACACTGAACTGACAGAAAACGACGAAGAACCAAACAAAGAATATAACTTGGACGGCAAATGTACAATACGTGCACGTAAATTGGAAGAAGTAGTAGAAGCACGTGTAAAAGAAATATTGGAAAATGTCTGGAACCAAATCAAGGTATCGGGCTATAGCGATAAGTTGTTAGCTGGTGTCGTCATAACGGGCGGTGGAGCAAAAATGCCTAATATCGACAAGGCCTTCACTCTCACCACGCAAATTGAAAAAATCCGAATTGCACTATCCAGCAGCCTGGAAATAGAAAATGAAACCCCAACCAATCTGACAGATGGTACACAAAACACCTTAATGGGAATCTTATCTGTAGGAAAAGAAAACTGCTGCAAAATCGACCCAAGAAAGGGACATCAACTGGATTTCATCAATGATTTGCAGGAAAAAGAAGAAGCAGAAAAACTGAAAGCGGAAAAACAGGCGGAAGCGGAAAGAATCAAAGCGGAACAAGAAGCGGAAGCGGAAAGAGTTAGAGCCGAGCAAAGAGCAGAAGCGGAAAGAATACGCCAACTGCAAGAAGCCAAACTACAACAGGAAAAAGAACGTACGCAGAAACGAATTGCCGAATGTGACGAATTGCTGAACGAAGCACGAAAACTCTTGCACGCTAAGAAATATAAATTCGCACTGACCAAAGCAGAAGAAGCACAAAGCATGAGACTCATCGAAAGAGAAGGTGAAATCGAGGAACTGATTCGTGAAATTCTGAAACAGAAAAAAGACAACAACCCATTCTCCAATTGGTTTACCAAACTAAGAAATGGAGCTGAAGAGATGATGAACGATTAATATTTACTGCATAAAAAGATAGAATTATGTCTGATGAAACTATTATGCCATTTGATTTCCAGGGAGGCTCACTGAGCATCATCAAAGTAATCGGCGTAGGAGGTGGCGGCGGAAATGCAGTCAACCACATGTATAGAGAAGGAATCCACGATGTAACATTCGCGGTATGCAATACTGACAATCAGGCGCTGGACGAATCGCCTGTACCTGTAAAAGTCCAATTAGGACACGAAGGACTGGGAGCCGGAAACAGACCGGCAAGGGCACGCGCTGCCGCAGAAGAAAGTTTGGAAGAAATCAAAGGTATGCTCAATGATGGTTGT
The DNA here is from genome assembly GCA_029257865.1 of Phocaeicola sp. Classification (GTDB taxonomy): domain Bacteria; phylum Bacteroidota; class Bacteroidia; order Bacteroidales; family Bacteroidaceae; genus Phocaeicola. The sequence continues at coordinate 19,478 of JARIAN010000062.1, read as the reverse complement.
AAGATGGTTTTCATCACCGCCGGAATGGGAGGTGGCACCGGAACTGGTGCCGCACCAATCATTGCACAAACTGCCAAGGAAATGGGAATTCTTACCGTTGGTATTGTTACAATCCCTTTCCTGTTTGAAGGCAACAAGAAAATCGACCAGGCACTCGACGGAGTGGAAGAAATGAGCAAGCATGTAGATGCATTGCTGGTTATCAACAACGAACGACTGCGTGACGTATATTCTGACTTGAGTGTAATCAACGCCTTCGGGAAAGCGGATGACACTCTTTCTGTTGCTGCTAAAAGCATTGCCGAAATCATTACCATACGAGGAAAAATCAACCTCGACTTCAACGATGTGAAGACTGTACTGATTGATGGTGGTGTGGCTATCATGAGTACCGGCTACGGAGAAGGTGAAGGAAGGGTTACTCAGGCTATCAACGATGCACTGAACTCTCCATTACTGAACAACAACGATATCTTCAGCTCAAAGAAGATTATGTTCAACATCTCTTGCAACAAGGATTTGATGATGGAGGAAATCAGCGAAGTACACGATTTCATGAGCAAGTTTGGCAAGGATGTGGAAACCAAGTGGGGACTCTATCTGGACGAGACACTGGAAAAGAAAGTCAAATTCACTATCTTGGCTACCGGATTCGGAATCAAGGATATTCCGGGAATGGATGTACGCCTGAGCGAAGAAGAACGGAAAAGACAAGAAGAACTGGAAGAGGAAGAACAGCAGAAAGACGACCGACGAATTATCTACTACGGACCTAGCATCAACAAAAACAACCGTAAGAAACGTCGCCATAACACTTATATCTTCAGCCAGGAAGACTTAGACAATGAGGATATTATCAGCATGGTAGACACTACTCCTACTTACCAAAGAAGCAAAGCCGTGCTGGAGGCTATTCAATCGAAAGCTAATGCCGAAGAGAAACGTACTCCTAAGACTGAAGCTAACGACTCGGGATCAATGACTATTAAATTTTAACCATATTATATTATAACTATTATGGACTTATTTGAACAGATTAGCAATGATATCAAAGAGGCTATGAAAGCCAAAGATAAAGTAAGACTGGAAACATTAAGAAATATCAAGAAAGTATTCCTTGAGGCTAAAACTGCTGCAGGTGCCAACGATACCTTAACTGATGAGACTGCCCTCAAAATTATTCAGAAACTGGTAAAGCAGGGTAAAGACTCTGCAGCTGTATACCTAGAAAAAGGACGTACAGAACTGGCAGAAGAAGAAATGGCCCAGGTTAAAGTGATGGAAGTGTACTTGCCAAAACAACTTTCCGCCGAGGAACTGGAGGCAAAACTGAAAGAAATTATCGCACGCACTGGAGCTACCAGTGGAAAAGACATGGGTAAAGTGATGGGAGTAGCCAGCAAAGAATTAAGCGGATTGGCTGAGGGACGTGCTATCTCTGCAAAAGTAAAAGAACTGTTGGGGTAATCTCTTTTATTTCATCATAAACAAACTCCGTTTCTGCATCTATAACAAAAGGCAGAAACGGAGTTTTTTTATATCTTTTGTTTTATAGTAATTTGGTTTGAGAACCTATTAGTTAATATTACATAAAATACCTCTGCAGTACACTGCAAAATTTTATAATTGCTACTAAACACAACCAATTTAAGTAAAATTCAATCATAATAAGGAACAGACAATCTGTTAAGATTACACAAAGAAAAGATGAAAACCTTTGTAGTACACTGCAAAATTCCACAATTTATCTTAATTCAAACCAATATAAATAAAAAGCAGGGGAATAATCATAAAGCTACAAAGGTTAATATAGGATAAATAAATGCCCAAAACCTTTGCAGTACACTGCAAAATTCTATAATTCATCTTAATTAGAAATACCAAATGTGAATTTAATGTCTAAAACAATGCAAGAAAGCAAATTCAACCGCTTTTATCATCTTGACATTAAAACAAACCCATCATTTCTACAGCCCTCCCCCCTACACGCCAACCATCAAAACAATTCCTGCAGCACCGGCAACGATTTCAACTCAGGAAAATCCGGCAAATGAAGACGATAATATTCACAAATGATATCCAAACAATGGTTACGCTCCACCCGGTTCATCAAGAAAAGAGGCATCGTCTTATAGTTAAGGCGCATCAGTTTCTGTAAGAGAAAAGACTCCTTCGGGCGGACGAACATTCCATGCAGCGGCACCTCTTTTACAAAACAAGCATTCAACAAATCAAAACAACAGCCATCTTCATAGCCCTCCAGATTAGGATATACCCCCAGAAAACGCGACAGACGCATCAAAAACACAAGGTGGAAATTGGCAAAACCCGTTTCACAAACATCCAGCCACTCCACCGAATGAAGCAAATAACGGAACAAAGGAAGATTTTCTGTCTCCTCACGCAACACACGATAAAGAAACTCAGACAGAAACATAGTAATAGCCGACTTGTATGGATCATAGGGCAACGAATGGAACAAGCACCAAGGACGCGCCTCCTTAATGGGATGCAAACCCGACTTAGGACGGATTTCCGCCTCAAACTCCACTACCGACAAAGGCTGAAACAACACCTGGCGAATCCCCGCCTTACGCGAACGCTGCACAGGGACTAGGCAAGACACCCTCCCCATACGCTCCGTATATATATGTACTATATTCATCTTGTCGCTGTACTTCACCGTATGAAGCACCACCCCTACCAGTTTCTGAAGCATATTTCCTCCTTTTCAAATTCAACCGCAAAGATAACACTTTAGTGCCAAAAGGACTGTAAAGCATTAACTCACGCAGAAAAAAATAAAAAAATAAGCCGAAAGTTTTGGTAAAACGAAAAATCTTCATACCTTTGCATCCGCAATCAAGGAAATAGCAACCTTAAAGCACAGTCTGAGTTCCTAGTTTTAGGCCAGCAAAAGATGGCCCGTTCGTCTATCGGTTAGGACGCAAGATTTTCATTCTTGAAAGGGGGGTTCGATTCCCCCACGGGCTACATAATAAACAAAATCACGAACAATATTAAAGATTAGTCGAGATGGCAAATCACAAATCATCTATCAAAAGAATTAGACAGGAAGAGAAGAGAAGACTTCACAACAGATATTATGCTAAAACAATGCGTAATGCAGTGAAGAAACTCCGTGGAACTACAGAAAAGGCAGAAGCTATCGCTTTGTTCCCAGGTATTCAGAAAATGTTGGATAAGTTGGCAAAACGCAACATCATCCACAAGAATAAAGCTGCTAACTTGAAGTCAAAACTGGCTGCTCACGTAAGCAAATTGGCTTAAGCATCTGCTTATCAAAGGATATTAAGGCTGAATCATAACGATTCAGCCTTTTGTCGTTTATACAAGTCACCCAACGCAGATTTTCAATCTTAACTCGCTTAAAAATAAGGTTAAAAGAGAAAAATACTCATAGTTTTTTACTAACTTTGAGCACATTATATAATTAGATTTATCAAGATAAAAAGATGAGTGAAGAACTGACACATAACAGCGGAAACAGCTATTCGGCAAGCAGCATCCAGGTTCTTGAAGGATTGGAAGCTGTACGTAAGCGTCCTGCAATGTACATCGGCGACATCAGCGAAAAAGGTTTACACCACTTGGTCTATGAGGTGGTAGACAACTCCATCGACGAAGCACTGGCCGGATATTGTACACATATAGAAGTTACCATTAACGAAGACAACTCAATTACCGTACAAGACAACGGACGAGGAATCCCTGTAGACTACCACGAAAAAGAAAAGAAATCAGCTCTGGAAGTAGTCATGACTGTACTGCACGCAGGAGGTAAATTCGATAAGGGTTCATATAAAGTATCTGGAGGACTGCACGGAGTAGGTGTTTCGTGCGTCAATGCCTTGTCTTCGCATATGACCACCAACGTATTCCGTAACGGAAAAGTATACCAGCAAGAATATGCGTTCGGTAAACCGCTCTATGCCGTAAAAGAAGTTGGGACAACCGATATTACCGGAACCCGACAGACATTCTGGCCCGACGGGAACATCTTTACCGTTACTGAATATAAATATAGCATTCTGCAGGCTCGTATGCGCGAACTGGCTTACCTGAACAAGGGCATTACCATCACGCTGAACGACCGCCGTGTGATAGACGAAAACGGAGAAACCAAGAAGGAAGTGTTCCATTCGGAAGAAGGCGTAAAAGAATTCGTGCGTTTCTTGAACTCTACCAATACTCCGCTTATAGACGATGTCATCTATCTGAACACCGAAAAACAGGGCATTCCTATCGAATGTGCCATCATGTACAATACCGGGTTCCGTGAAAACCTCCACTCTTATGTCAACAACATCAATACAATTGAAGGGGGTACACACGAAGCCGGATTCCGCACCGCACTGACTCGAGTTCTCAAGAAATATGCAGAAGAAAGCAAGGCGCTGGAGAAAGCTAAAGTGGAAATCTCTGGAGAAGACTTCCGAGAAGGTCTCATCGCTGTAATCTCTGTAAAGGTCTCAGAACCTCAGTTTGAAGGACAGACCAAAACCAAACTGGGCAACAACGAAGTCAGCGGAGCCGTGAATCAAGCTGTAGGTGAAGCCTTGACCTACTACCTAGAGGAGCATCCTAAGGAAGCTAAAACCATTGTAGACAAAGTGGTACTGGCTGCAACCGCACGCGTAGCTGCACGCAAAGCCCGTGAATCGGTACAGCGAAAGAGCCCGATGGGGGGCGGAGGTCTGCCCGGCAAACTGGCCGACTGCTCCAGCCGTACCGCCGAAGAATGCGAACTCTTCCTGGTCGAGGGTGACTCTGCAGGTGGTTCTGCAAAACAAGGCAGAAGCCGTCAGTTTCAGGCCATCCTTCCGTTGAGAGGTAAAATCCTCAACGTAGAAAAAGCAATGTGGCACAAGGCTTTCGAAAGCGATGAAGTAAACAACATCATCCAGGCGCTGGGAGTACGTTTCGGAGTAGATGGAGACGAAGACAGCAAGAAGGCAAATATCGACAAACTACGCTACCATAAGGTAATCATCATGACCGATGCCGATGTCGATGGCTCTCACATCGACACCCTTATCATGACACTCTTCTACCGCTATATGCCTGAAGTCATCCAGGGAGGACACTTGTATATTGCCAACCCTCCTTTGTACAAATGTTCAAAGGGAAAAATCAGCGAGTATTGCTACACAGAAGAAGAACGTATTGAGTTCATGCAAAAATATGGCGACGGAACCGAAACCGGCATCCATACTCAGCGATATAAAGGTTTGGGTGAAATGAATCCGGAGCAGCTTTGGGAAACCACCATGAATCCGGAAACCCGTATCTTGCGCCAGGTGAACATTGAAAACGCTGCCGAAGCAGACTATATCTTCTCCATGCTGATGGGAGATGATGTTGCTCCTCGCCGCGAATTCATCGAAAAGCACGCTACCTATGCAAACATCGATGCATAAGTATGCTTTATTTATATAACCAACATTAAAAATCCGGCCTCGCATCTTACAATGAGGAATAAAGAGGATGTGTCACTTCAGTGCTGACACATCCTCTTTCTATTTCCCCTACCACTGATTCAATGAAAGCCGGCAGACAGTTCTCCTTATCCTTCTTACTTCTCACTGCCCTTCAATAGACAAGCAACACAACGCTCTCCACATTGACGAGTATATTTACGGGCTGTCTCATCCATTGCATCACACTCAAAAGCGGGCCGCCACATTCGTTTAAATTATTTACTTCCATTTACAGAATATGGTTCACCTATCACTGCTTATCGCTATTAATAATAGCAACATCATTACCAGAGCCATCAGTCATAATATCAAAAAAAATTACCATTAAACCTATACGTTGTTTTTATCCTTTCTTATGATGCAAACACACGCAAACTGAAAGAGAATATAAGCTATCCTAATGTTGTCTTCAGATTAAATAAGTAAAAAAAGTCAACCATATCTCATCATTTCATTCTACCAATCCAACAGCCATTCCATCCGATTTTTCTTGCCTCTAAAATCTTGCCGTCATTTTGAGAAAAATATATAGACAGTTTGGGAAAAATATGCCGTCATTCTGATGAAAATAAGCCGACGATCCGAAAAAAATATATCGACGTTCCGAGAAAAATATGCCGACGATTTGAAAAGTCCATTTATTCTCCTCACAATCCATTCCATAACCTCATTTTTCTGCCAATAAAAGAGAAAAGTAAAAAAAGAAGATTCCGGTCTTTCAGCAGATAAATATATTTTGCTTGCGACTATCGGGAAAAAGCATTCACCTATTTAATATTTCAGTCCATTATATCCAAAAGACCATTGACTCTCTTACCATATATTTTTCCAAAGCATATCCATGTGTTTCATTATTAACCTTTATAACTTTTATTATCTAACGATGTTTTCACCTAAAGCAGCTAAAGTTCACAAAAAAACACAATAATCTTTTACGAATTGTAAAAATATCCGTATCTTTGAAAAGGACAAAGAAAGATAGCCTTAACAAAATAATACATACAAAAATTCATATCATTATGAAAGATGTCTTCAATTACAACATAATAAGCCTAAATATTCATAGCGCAGATTTATACAATCCACACATTGATAAATCCTAACAAAGCACCAAGACACATCTAATTTATTTATAAATATTAACATTTTTTAATTCTATGAAAATTAGCAGGTATTCACAATTGTTTTTATTGCTAATGGCTTCCAACTGCGGAACAGTATGGGGAGGTCCAGGTCAGACAATAAATGCCAGCACAACGCTACAGGCAGCTAGAATTACAGTCCAAGGTACTATCGTAGATGCACAGGGCATGCCTTTGATTGGAGTAAGCATCCTTGAATCTGGTACCACAAACGGAACAATTACCGACTTTGATGGAAAATTCACCCTGTCGGTAAATACCGGAGCCACGCTAGAACTTTCCTACATTGGCTACCAGTCTCAAAGAATCACAGCAAAACCTAATTTAGGCACTATCCGGATGAACGATGATACAGAAGTGTTGGAAGAGGTGGTAGTCACTGCATTGGGTATCAAACGTGAGAAAAAGGCATTGGGATATGCACAACAAGAACTGAAAGGAGATGCACTCGTTTCATCACGCGAAAGCAACCTTGCCAACTCTCTCTCAGGTAAAGTAGCCGGACTGCAAGTGGTACGCGGCTCTGGAGGACCGGGATCTTCTTCTAAAATTGTACTCCGCGGAAATAGTTCTATCTCAGGAAGCAACCAACCGCTCATTGTAGTCGATGGAGTTCCTATGGATAACTTTACCAGCGGAGTGGAAGACGCCTGGGGTAACAAGGGTGCAGATATGGGTAATGGACTCTCAGATATTAACCCAGACGACATTGAATCTATGTCTGTATTAAAGGGAGCATCAGCTGCAGCCCTATACGGATCACGTGCAGGAAATGGAGTCATCCTCATTACTACAAAAAGTGGAAAGAAACAAGAAGGACTAGGTATTACGGTCACTTCAAGTATTACTGCCGAAACCATGTTCATGACTCCCGACATGCAGAATAGCTATGGACAAGGTTCTAATAATATTTTCAACATCAAATCTAGGGGAAGCTGGGGACCGATTGCTGATGGAACGGAATACGAACAATGGAACGGAACTCACCCGCTGAGAACCTATGATAATTTGAAAAATTACTTTGAGACAGGTATGTCATTCAATGAAGGTGTCTCGTTCCAGCAATCTAAAGATGGAACATCCGTCTTTGCATCTGTTAACCGTACAGACCAAACCAGTATTGTCCCTGGAGCAAAACTGGAAAAAACTTCAGTAAACCTACGAGGAACCACCTTGTTCGGAAAAGATCAACGCTGGAAATTGGACGGAAAAATCACTTACTTGAACAATAAAGGCCACAACCGCCCTACACAAGGAATAAACCAGTCCAATGCATTCTATACAATCTATAACATTCCGCGTTCAATCAACATTCTTGATTTGAAGAACTGCCTGGATGAAAAAGGAAACATGATATGGTGGGATACCGAAAAATCACCTCAAGAAAACCCTTATTGGTCTAAAGATTACCGCTTGAATGAAGATACACGAAACCGCTTGCTGGCAGCCGGTTCACTCTCATACAAGTTTACAGACTGGTGGAACATGGAAATCAAGGCCGGAACAGACTATTATACCACCACTTCAAACGAAAAAATTCACTCTGGAGGAAACGTTAATCCAAAAGGAAGATACAGCGAAAATTCTGAAACATTTTACGAAAACAACTTCAGTTTCCTGAGCACTATGCAGAAAGATAATCTTTTCGGAAAATTTGGAGGATTCTTCACTTTGGGAGGAAACTTAATGATGCAGAAAAGAGCTGTCCATAAAACAAGTACAGGCGACTTGCTGATTCCGAACCTATTCTCAATCAACAATGCAGCCGACAAATTACAGATGCAATTTGAGTACACACTGACCGAACGTAAAATGAATTCACTCTATGGCTCACTCCAACTAAACTATGGAGGATGGGCATTCTTGGATATTACAGCCCGCAATGACTGGTCATCTACCATGAGTAAATCTAATCGGTCTTACTTCTATCCATCATTCAGCGTTTCTGCTGTGATTACTGATATGCTGGAAGACCTCAATATTGCCTACCCAAGTTGGCTTACTTTTGCCAAGGTCAGAGCTTCTTATGCGGAAGTTGGTAACGACCTAGATCCGTATAAATTATATAATGTATACGAATTGGGAAAGGATGATTACGGAAATCCAGTTGCCAATATCGGAGATGTTCTATATAATGCAAATGTGCGTTCTGAGCTAGTTAAATCTTACGAATTTGGAGCCGATTTGAAACTCTTCGATAACCGATTTGGACTTGATTTCTCATACTATAAGACCAATGCTACCAACCAGTTGCTGGCTCTGCCTTTGGATCCGTTCACTGGCTTCAGTTCTAAAATGATTAATGCTGGTAACATCCAGAATAGCGGTATTGAGATAATGGCTTACTTTGATATCTTCCGCAATCAGAAAGGATTCAACTGGACCTTATCTACCAACCTTTCAAAGAACAAGAACAAAATTATAGAACTGGCAGATGGCATTAACGAAACAGCCTTGTCAAAAGGAGGATTTGATGAAGTAAAAATTGTAGCGCATACCGGAGGAAACTACGGAGATATCTACGGAAAGACATTTAAGAGGAACGAACAGGGACAGATTATAGTAAACAATGAAGGATTACCTATCATCAACAGCGACCTGGCATACCTGGGTAACCAGCAACCTACCTGTATGCTGGGCATTACCAATAGTTTCAGCTACAAGAACTTCTCGCTAAGTTTCCTGATTGATGCACGCTTTGGAGGTAAGATTTACTCAGCCACTACGGCCCGCCTGTTCGGAACAGGTAATGCCGCCGGTACGGTAATCAACGGAAAGCGCGAAGATTTTGTCGTACCTAATTCAGTTAAAGAAGACGGTTCGGTCAACAACACGGCTATTTCTCCGCAACGTTATTGGGAACACATGGCTCAGGGCAATCTAGGAGTAGGCGAAGCCTTTCTATATGATGCCACCAATGTACGCCTGCGCAACATTACCCTAGGCTATGATTTCAACAAGAAAATGCTAGGTAATCATGTACAACGTCTGAGACTCTCACTTACCATGAACAATGTCTGGATGATAAAGAGCCATATCCCAGGTATTGACCCTGAATCTATTGCAACTACCAATACCAATGCAACTGGTATTGAATTGGGTGGCGCTCCTACTCCTAGATCTTATACTTTTAACGTAACAGTTGGCTTCTAACAAATTTATTGTACACTATTATGAAAGTAATTAATAAATATATACTCGGACTATCTTCTGCACTGGCTCTGTTTTCCTCATGCAGTGACTTTGAAGATATAAACATTAATCCTACTTCAATTACAGAAGATAAAGTTCAAATCGGACACTTGCTGAACAAGTCTATTTATGAAGCACAGCAAAGCCCACACATCGCAGAACGTATTTTTGTACTGACATGGAAATCGGCAGCTCGCTATGACCGTGCCAACGGAATCTCCATCGGTACCGACAATGACGGATGGAATACGGATTATCTGAGCACAGGTTTTGGAGTGGGATGGCTGAACTATGCTAACAATGCCATCAATCTTGCAAAAAAACGGATGGATGCAGGCACGGCTACTGAAGTAGAAGTAAATCTCTATCAAATGGCCAGAATATGGAGAGCTTACCTAATTTCTGAATTATCGGATTCTTTCGGCCCTATTCCTGCCGAAAATTCGTTCGACGGTACTATTCCTCCTTATAAGTCTGTAAAAGATTTGTATGCTTTTATACTAAAAGAACTGAAAGAAGCATCTGCCGGCCTTAAACTAGATGCAGACATGTCTAGTATCACACAAAACGGCAATAATTCTGACTTATTCTATAACGGAGATATGAGCAAATGGCAGCGTTATGCCAACTCATTGCGCCTGCGCCTGGCTATGAGACTAAGCAGTGTGGAACCTGAAACGGCTAAACAACATGTTGCAGAAGTGGCCAAACTCCCTCTGATTGAAACACCCGACCAAATTGCAAAAGTAAAAGAAAAAGACGGATGGTCTCCTGCCACTGCAGTCATGTCACGCGTATGGAACTCTCAGCCTATTTCCAGTACAATGAACAATATTTTGCTGGGATTGGGAGGTATTGACATCCAGCTAAATGATACACTGAAGAAGAAGGTTAAACTTATTGACCCCAAGAAAGACATGGGTATCCGTTTGGAAAAACACCTGCCAGTCACAACAAACGATCCTAGTGCAGGCTTCTTCTTCAACGGACTGCCGTCAAAGATTGACCCTCGTGCTACCGTCCTGTTCAACATCCCCGGATATGACGACCGTAAATCACCTACCGGAACCTATCCTTCATGTTTTGGAAAGTTAGCCGGTAAAATTGAACTAAGCCGTGAACCGGAAAAAGGAGAAAAAGGAGAAAAAATAAAACTGGATGTACAATATACTTGGAATACCTGGGTAGCAGGAAGATGGAATAAAAAATCGGATTACTCCAGTCCTCTTACAGGCGAAAGTGTAAACTTCCCTTCTACAGCAGAAAAGTTCAGAAATGGCACCAACTACAGAATCTGGTTCGGAAACTGGGAGACCTATTTCTTACTGGCTGAAGCTGCTGAATATGGATGGATTTCCACATCTGCAAAGATGTATTATGAAGAGGGTATCAAAGCCAGCTTTGAATATAATGGTGTAAGCCATCTGGTAGATAAATACTTGTCAAGCAATGATTACAACCGTGTGGGAACCTCCGTAAATTATGACCATACCACCGAGGCTACGGACTATCAGGTTTCCTATACAGACGGATACACTAACCAATCAAAAACCATGACTTATCACTACCCTAACAATGCAGTTTATAAGTCACATGTGAACAATGACCATTTAACCAAGATTATCACTCAGAAGTATATCGCCAACTACCCTTACCTGCCGCTGGAAGCATGGAATGACCATCGTCGTCTAGGCTTACCTTTCTTTGAAAATCAGGCTGTAGAGGTAGACTATGTAACTTCCAACCACGAAGTTCCACTGACAAAATCCAATTACAAGGAGTGTAAGTTGGAATTTTATCCTAAACGTCTGCGTTATCCAGCCAACCTGGAAACCAATAGCAAGGATAGCTATAATCAAGCACTGCAGCTATTAGGCGGAAAAAATGATACCAACGTACCTCTATATTGGAGCAAAACCAAATAAGATTTTTTTACTTTATTTGAATCAAACATAGAAAAGAATGCCCCTTGTGCTACGAGTATTTGTAGCAAGGGGCATTTTTCTTGATTCTTTTACATTGTTGTCCTGTAAACTATTTTAGCTACCTTTGAGTTCCTCCCCCCAAAATAATGTTAGCAATGAATAGAAGAATTTAAAACTCAAGTTTCTAGAATCCGTTGTCTACGTAAATTCCAAACCAGCAGCCCAAAGTATGTTTCATTCACGGAACTTTACCGGACAGCAATGCTTTTACTCCAAGTTTAATTCTATCACACGCATGATTATCTGTATTAATCAGTTAATGTAAAGCATGAATAAAAGGCCAGAATACGATCTTTCAGCAGATAAGTATATTTTGCCTGAGACTGTTGTGAGAGTACATCAGCAAGTTTCATCTTGATTTCATTATATTCAAACACAGTTGACTTTCCTGCCGCATACTTCTCTAAAGCATATCTGTGCGCTTCTTCGTTAGCCATTACCGCTTTTGTTGTAGAGCGATATTTTTCATAGGCAGAAATAACATCCGTATAAGCCTGTTCTATATCTTTATATAATTGCTTCTTCTCATTTTCCAATGACAATCTAGCATCATTCTCTTCTATACGTGCTGACCGTACTTTGTTTCTCGCTGAAAGCCGGTCGAAAAGAGGTATACTAACCGTCAGACACAAGCTTTTCTGCATGTTGTTATTAAACTGCTCACTGAAATTATCATATAGAGCAGAATTGTTGTTATAGTAATTTGTACTCATTCCTGCTGCAAAAGATATAGTAGGATAAAATCCAGATTTGGCTATCTTTATACCTTTTGTCTTACTTTGCAATGCATAATATGCTTTACGTATCTGTGGCATACATGTTAGAGCTGACTGATAAATATTTACCGGACTCAAAGTATCGGCAATAACAATATCCCCATTCATGGAATCAACATCAAAATCCTCATATTCATCTAATTCCATAAGTTGTACCAGTTCAAGAAAAGAAAGTCGTAATGAATTTCGTGCTTCTGTTGCTGTCAATTCATCATCAGCCAGTTGAGCACGGACATCATAAAGTTGTGACTCCGCTGCTTTCCCATTATCAATCAGTATCTTTGTACATACTTCCTGCTCTTTGGTAAGTTGTATCTGCTTCAGTGATATATTATATATTTCTTTATTAAGCAGTATCTGAAAATATGCCCCAGCCACATTTATCAACAGGTTGTTTTTTATAAGTTCCTTATTTGCTTCGGCTGCAAGTAAATCAAATTTATTCTGTGACAGAGAAGCTGTACGTTTGAATCCCATAAAAATAGGAATTTCAGATTTTACAGAGAAAGAAGAGTTCTGTATGTTGCTGTTTTCATATGTATTACTCTGATTAAGAGAACGCCCGAATGTAAAGTTCTGCGAAGCACCTGCATACAGGTCTGGTAGGAAACTGTTTCTTAATGTATTCTTCTCTACTTTCAGACTTTGAATCTGATTGTCGCTTTGTTTTACCTCTATGCTGTGTGCTACCGCATAATCAATACACTCCGAAAGAGTCCATTTTTTTTCTTGCGCATATCCATATTCGGAATAGAAAAACAATCCGACAATAACTAGTATAAATGTCAATCTTTTCATCTTTAATCATTTTTATTTGTTCACCACAAAAATATAAAGGCAGAAAGAAGATTGAAGTTATCCTAATGTTATCAGTAGGTTAAAAGAATTCACTTACCGAAGCTTACCCTTCACATTGTCCAATGTTAAATCCATTCAAGGGAATACACAAGCATATTATCGCAATGTTAACAAAGAATCCAATAATTATAAAATCTATATTGTAAGATTTATATATCTCATTATCTACAATGAAAAAAATCCCTGATATTCAGTACTTATTCGTACATAATTAGGGATTTTACGTTTTAACTTTTAAGAGAAGAATTATGATTTCATTATTTAGTAAATTTCTCAATATCCCTAAGAACGTATCCGGAGTTTCTTTCATCCCACTGATATGTATTCTTATCGGTCACTTCCCCTTCTGCATTATAAATAAAGTGTATCTTATAAATACGTTTTAGATACTTGCCTTCACTTACCGAATATGCCTCAATGTTAGTCACTTTCTTATCATCTGAGGCTACATTATAAACAACCTTTGGTGTTGACAGAGATACTGATGCTACTGCTGAAACGATTAATTCTGCTATCATAATAATTAAAATTTTATGTTATACTTAATTCCTTATTTATGATGCAAATGTAAGCGCATTAGAAAAGGATTCAGGTTATCAGATTGTTATTATAAGGTTAAGAAATAGATTGCGAAATTAGATACGAAATCATTCTATTCAATGAAGTTTTTTATTTAAACAGGTATAAATAAAATAAAAACAGAAAGCACTAATAATAATTGCAATAATATCATATATATCAAAGGTACCATGTATATTCATAAGCCCGAACAACTCATAAATTATAAATATAATTGTAGAATAAATAGTATACTTTTTCACAGAATATTTAGGGCTCATCCCCAAAAAAAATAAAACTGATGAAGGCACACACACAATACTACCAATAACATCTGCTATATGAAAATCAAAAAGATTGTGACTATATATATATGGTCTATACGTATGTGATAGAATTAGTCCAACTATGCCAATTAATATACCGTATAAAGAAAGTTTCTTATTCATATTTGAATTTTCATGATATTTTTATAATATTTATCAGTGAGGTAAATATTTTTTATAAGTATCATCTTGTTAAAAATAGGATACTTAAATAGAAGATGAGTTTGTATAGATCATCTCAGACAACTATTTATTAATATCTAAGCGAAATTTACAAGAAACTCATCTTCTTTATTTATTGATAGAAATACTAATAGTCTGTTGATTATTAGTTCCATAAGTGTACTGGATTCATACCATTCTTATTAAGTTCTGCAGGCGATACAAACGATCTACCTAGGAACCAAAAAACATAGTACGAAAGTGTAGAACCACCATGTGTGTTCACCATATCTGTTATTGTTAAATCTCTCATAATAAAAACTATTTAAGACCATTGTTCATACCATCACAAAATCCTTTTATACAATCACCAGGTTCAGAAATACAATCATATATAAACCCTCCAATTATTGCTCCAATAAGAAATTGGACAATGCCTCCTTCTATTTGTTGACTTTCCTTTTCTGATAAAGCAACGATTTTTTTACATTTGTTATTTCCATTATTTAAAATTTTTAGGTTGATAAAATTATAATTATACTATTGCAATAGTTCTTTATTTTTAATCCAACTGATCAAACTGCTCATTCCATAATCTGTTGTAAATTCCATTGGAATCAAACAATTGTTTGTGTGTCCCTGTTTCGGATACTTTTCCATTATCAAGTACCACAATCATATCTGCATTTTTTACAGTACTCAAACGATGAGCAATGATAATGACTGTCTTTCCGGAACTGGCCAGTGTATCAAGTGTTCTCTTTACATGCTTCTCAGATATTGAGTCCAAGGAAGAAGTCGCTTCATCAAAAATCAGAATTTCCGGCTCCTTATACAGCGCACGGGCTATGGCTATTCGCTGACGTTCACCACCAGATAAAGAAGCTCCATGTTCTCCTATATAGGTCATGTAGCCATTGGGGAGACGCTCAATAAAGTCCTTCAAACCAAGTTGTTCTACCAAATCTACAATACGCTTCATATCAGGTTGGAGGTCACCAACTGCTATATTCTCTATAATAGTACCGGCAAAAAGTTCAATTTGCTGCGGTACAGTACCAACAAGACTACGAAGGCTCTTATTGCTTATTTGGGAAATATCATATCCACCAATACGTATCTGACCACTTTGAATCGGATAAATATGTTGAAGCAATGATATGAGTGTAGTTTTACCGGACCCACTCTCACCGATGACTGCAGTGGTATTTCCTTTATCTATCTTCAGGTTGAGTCCGTTAAATACCTCCTTACGGGAGCCGTATCGGAATGATACATTCTCAAACACAATATCACCGATCATATCCTTTCTGAGTTCTATTTTCTGGCTGTCATCCTGTTCACGCTCAAGATCCATAATCTGAAAAAGGCGATCTGCTGCAATCAGCGCATCCTGTATTGTCTGGTTGGATGAAATCAATGACCCTATCGGTGATATGACATAACTGATAAGCGAATAGAATACCATCAGCGTACCAGGTGTAAGTTCCTTGTCTATGACCAGAACACTTCCCATCCATAGCACAGCAATGGTTATTGCGGTTGATACAAACTGGATACCTCCCTGAGCCATAATTGCCCCATAAATGCTGCGATAGGTGTTCTTCAGGAGATGTACAAAACGTGTTTCTGTTTTCAAATTCGCAAAGTCTTCTATACCGAAACGCTTGATAGTGGAAATGGAATTTATAGATTCAACCAACTGAGACTCCAGATCTGCACTGCTTTCCATGATGCCACGTTGATATTTTCTGTTCAGCCTATTGAAAGCCCAGAAAATGAGAAAAAATAACGGCGCGGATGCCAATGTCACTAAGGCAAGTTCCCACGAATACACGAACATCAGGCCTACCGAGAATAACAAAATCATCATGTTTACTACCAGATCAAGAGATACATTGTTGATAAAGTTTCGTATCTTCACCGCATCGTTCACACGCGAAATGATTTCCCCCACACGCATGGTATCGAAAAACTGTTGCGGCAATGTCAGCAAATGCTTATAGTAACCGAGAATCAGAGCCGCATCTATTCTTTGCCCAGTCTTCAATGCCAGAATGCTTTTCATTAACCCTATGAAAGTACGAAGTATCAGAATAATAATCATCACAATTCCCATAAGGTTAAGCAGGTTGATATTTCCGTCTACCAGGACATAATCAGTAATCTTACCTACATATACAGAAGTAGAAAGTCCTAATATACTGTATATTAACGCCCCGAATACAGCCTGCATCATGACACTCTTATGTGGAGCCAGAAGTGAGAAGAATTTCCTTGTCATGCTCGTTTTCATGTTTCCCTTTTTAAAGGTCTCCTCCGGTTCCATCAGAACAAGTACACCTGTCCACATTTTCTGGAACTCAGCATTCGTAACCTTATGCATTTTACCGTCACCGGGATCCATATAGGTAATGTGTTCCTTTTCTACCTTATACAGGACAATAAAGTGCTGCAAATGCTCGTGCACAATCACATGTGCAATTGTTGGTTTAGGTACGATGGAAAGAGCTTCAAACTGTGCTCTTACACCTTTTGCAGAAAGTCCGAGACGGTTTGCTGCTTCAATCATCCCCAATACGTTAGTTCCCTTTTGGTCTGTAAAGGCATACTGGCGGATGCGGGCAACAGGGAATTGAAGTCCATAATGTGCACATACAGAGGCAAGACATGCAGCACTGCAGTCAGTAATGTCATGCTGTTTAATTTTGATTCCTTTTCTATACATAATTCTTTTATTCTATATTCACAATCAATTCAGTTTAGCTACCATCGTTTCATTCTCATACTGCTTCGGATTTACCCATCCGTCCATCTTCTGATAAAGCAGGTCGAACAATGACCGTCTTGTTACCATAAAATGTGCATTTACCGTCATCCCTTTTTTCAGCTTTCCTATCCTCCCGCTCTTCAGTTGAAGGAAGTCGCGCTCCATTTCACATTTTACCTTGTAGAAGGAATTTCCTTGACTGTCTGTCAGGAAGTCTGATGATATATCCTTCACTTTTCCCGGTATTGTTCCCCATTCGTTGTAATTGAAGGATTCCACCTGCACATTTACAGGTATGCCAACACTCATGAATCCGATATTTCTTGGTGTGACATATACCTCAATACATAGTGTTGAGTCGGGACTTATGACAGCTAAAGACTGTCCTGCCTGAATGCTGCTGCCACGATATACTCCAGAGAACTGGTCAACAGTTCCATCTACCGGACTACGGACAATATACATATCCTTATCTTTTATTTCCTGCTTCAGGTTGGTACTCATTTCATTGTATGAATTCCTGTATGTATTCTGGTCTGCCTGCCATGTACTGATCTGGCTTTGTACCAGCGATGCCAATTCATTTTGTTGGCTTTTGTACTTGAAATAGTAACTGTCGTATTCCTCCTCAGAGATAACTTTCTTTTCAAACAAAGTTTTATTCCTGAGATATTCCTTTTCCGCTTGTGCCAATCCTGTTTCCAGTTCCTGTTTCTTACGGATGAAATAGGCATATTCCTGTTGTCTTACCGGAGAACTGAAGAGCTTCGGACAATCGCCCTCTGCCAGAAAAGCAAGGTCGGCAAGCTGTGCGCTGCAATCATTCAGTCGGCTGGTCTGATAATTGATTTTATAATCAGAACTATTGGTTCTGAATCTTAGTATCACGTCACCCTTGTTAACCTGCTCTCCTTCCTTTACAAAAACTGAATCTACAATTTCTGTAATGGAAGAAGTTATTTCTGCTTTTTCCGCTACCGGCCTCACTACTCCACTTCCTTGTATGGAAATATCTACATAGATAAAGGGCAGTGCCACTAATGTGACAGTTACTGCAAATAAAACAATCCAGTAGATTATCTGCGATTTTGTTGTGTGCTGATAGATGTATGTTTCAATACTATTTTCTATCCATTCGTTCGGTAATAACATATCTGATTAAAATTTAAACGGTTACTTTTATATCCTTTTCACAGGAACAAAAGTAACCGTTCTGAAAAAGAGAATATGTTATGCTTATGTTATCTTTAGGTTAAGATAAGTATTCACATTTGCTCTTTAGTCGTAGAATATTTATTTTATCATAAAGGCGAATAATGCCCCTACTTCTTTTCCTAAATAATATATAATGCAAAATATAACAGCAAAGATTCCAATGGTAATAAAAGTCTTTGCAAATCCATTTTCGATTATGATATTTTGAATTTTTGACAATAAATCATACATATAATAAATCATTTTATACATTCTGCAATAAATTCACCTGTAACTTTACCAGCTTCATAAATAGCAACACCTGCAGTAGCTATTCCACCTATAGCTAAAAATGTCATTAAAAAGCCTCCTGACATATTTTCTTGATCTTCAAGAGTCATGTCAATATATAAATTATCATTCATAGGCATTAATCTTGATTATACCCAACATATACACCTGCTGCAAATATACCAGTAGCAGCAGCCCATGCTAAGGCTTTACCTGTTATAGCAACTCCTAATATTGTACAAACTACTACTCCTCCGGTAGTTTCTTGTAATTCTTGCATACTCATAGTATGCATCATTTCACTTTTCTCCATACGTTACTTTTTTTACATTTTACCAACAAACAATAATTTTCTCAATAGGATTCAAATTTTTCAACTGTTCCTCTGATGGAGGGAAATACCCGCCTATAATTGACAGGTTCTCATCTTTGTTCAATTCTTTCATACGCATTGTTTTTCTTAATACTATTCTTATTTATGATTCTTTCAGATATCATTCTTCCACTATTTGTGTTTAAAAATATCCAAGAGAGTCTTGTCTTTCAAGAAATCCGGTAACCAATGTTCTGTACAACCTTCACCGTTAGGCCCTGGTGCTACTCCACCACTTACATTTTTCAATTCTTCAATTCCCAATGTTTTCAATTCTCTCTTTTGCATACGCTTTTCTTATTTAATTGTTATTATACCTTTTGTTTTACTGATGCAAAGGTAAGCCAACG
>JARIAN010000039.1 GCA_029257865.1 Phocaeicola sp. | reverse complement strand
GTTCCACCTCTTCCCATTCCGAACAGAGAAGTTAAGCTTCGTCACGCCGATGGTACTGCAGATTGTGGGAGAGTAGGTAGTTGCCGTTTTAGTGAGCCCCGAGCGGAAACGCTTCGGGGCTTTTTTTGTATCAAATTAATAAAATCAAAAAAATGTAATCTAACAACGATAGCCTTTCATTCATTTTTACTCATCCTCTTAATTCATAATATCTTGTTATATTTCATAAAAAAGAATATCTTTGTTATGATGTTAATTTTAATAGAGGTGAAATGAAAGATTTCTTTAAATATATTCTCGCTACAGTGTTGGGCTTGGTAATAACAGGTGCCTTCTTTACGATTCTAGGAGTCGTGAGCTTGGATGGTATAGCGATAAGTAGTGAGAGGACTGTCAAAGTGAAAGACCATTCGGTATTGGTACTTGCTTTGAAAGATAATATTGTAGAAAGGTATCAACCATCTCTAATCGACCAGTTTTTAGGAAAACTGTTTCTTACCTATGGTTTGGATAAAATCATTTCATCTATTCGCAATGCAAAGGAAAATCCTGCAGTGAAAGGCATTTATTTGGTTCCGGAAAACTTTATCTGTTCTACAGCCAGTTTGCAGTATATACGTACAACTTTACAGGATTTTAAGGAAAGCGGAAAATTTTTGGTAGCTTATAGCGGTGCTTACACTCAAGGCGGATACTATTTGGCTAGTGTGGCTGATAAGATAATGATAAACCCTTCAGGAAGCATTGCTTTGCATGGATTGTCTTCCCGTACAATGTCTTATAAGGAGATGTTGGATAAACTAGGAAAGATGCAGGTATTTCGTATTGGAACTTATAAATCGGCAGTTACCATGGCTAAAGAAAAGGTGGAGATAGAAAGAAATGCGTTGGTATATTATCCGGAGCAGCAAGATTTTCTGACATTCTTGCTAGATTCAGGAAGCGAACGATATATTAACAGCCAGTTGAAAAGTAGATGGGGAGCGTGGTATACTCATCTTTCTTTTCTGAAAAATTTAGAAAAGAAAGATTATTTGCATGCTAGAATGCCTTTTACTTTAGATTTACATTAATAGTGAAGAGGATATGAGCAATAGATTAAAGCGACCTTCAGTCTATAAATTCTTGCTGCCTTTTTCTTGGATATATCAGGCGGTAGTAATCTTTCGGAACTGGTGTTTCGAAAAAGGGTGGCTGCATACCCGTTCGTTTGATATTCCGGTAATCAGTGTCGGAAATATTACAGTGGGTGGTACAGGGAAGACACCGCATACCGAATATCTGATACGTTTGCTCTCCAACCAATTTAAGTTGGCAGTGCTTAGTAGAGGGTATAAACGTAAGTCGAAAGGCTTTGTATTGGCACAGGATGGCATTACGATAGAAGATATTGGTGATGAACCTTATCAGATGTGGACTAAATTTCCTCAAATCAATGTGGCAGTAGATAGAGACCGCTGTCATGGGATAGACTCTCTGCTTGACTTGGAGGAGGTAGAAAAGGAGGTCATCGTATTGGACGATGCCTACCAGCACCGATATGTGAAGCCGGGATTGAGTATTCTCTTGATAGACTATAACCGTCCTATTTTTTATGATGCAATGCTTCCGGCAGGACGTTTGCGTGAGCCGGCACAAGAAAAACGTCGGGCAGATATAATCATTGTCAGCAAATGTCCGGAAACGATGACAGAACAAGACCGGGCAGACTGGCTTCGCGTGATAGCTCCCGACTGTGGACAGCAAGTATTTTTCACTTCATTTAAGTATCATCATCTGCAGAATGTCTTTCATCCTGAAATATCAGTGCCGTTGGGCGACAATCTTGCGGAGATGCATTTGTTGCTTCTTACGGGGATAGCTTCTCCAGCACCCATCATCCGCAAGCTGTCAGAGTATACCTCCCATATCATTCCGCTTACTTTTCCAGATCACCATCTGTTTACCGAAAGTGAGATGAAGCATGTGGCAGAAGTATACGGAAAACTGCCAAAAGGCAAACGCTTGATAGTGACAACCGACAAAGACGCGGTGCGCTTACTTCATCATCCGGGGATGGAAGAAGAGTTGAAACCATATCTGTTCACTCTCCCTATCGAGGTGTTCTTTTTGGATGGACAAGAATTATTATTTAACCAAAATATAATCGAGTATGTTAGAAAAAATTCAAGAAACAGCAGCCTTCTTAAAGGCTAAGATGCACACTCACCCTGAAACTGCCATTATTTTGGGTACAGGATTAGGTAGTTTGGTACATGAAATTACAGATAAGTATGAGATTGCTTATTCGGAGATTCCTAATTTTCCAGTATCTACGGTAGAAGGTCATAGTGGAAAGCTTATCTTTGGTAAATTGGGAGATAAAGATATTATGGCAATGCAGGGACGTTTCCATTTCTATGAAGGATATTCAATGCAGGAGGTTACTTTTCCTGTTCGTGTAATGCGCGAATTAGGTATCAAGACACTGTTTGTATCCAATGCTGCAGGAGGAACCAATGCGGCGTTTGAAATCGGTGATTTGATGATTATTACTGACCATATCAATTTCTTCCCAGAGAATCCATTAAGAGGAAAGAATGTGGAATACGGTCCTCGTTTTCCGGATATGAGTGAAGCCTATTCTAAGGAGTTGATAGCAAAAGCTTTGGAAATAGCAGCCGAAAAAGGTATCAAGGTGCAGCAAGGCGTGTATTTGGGTACGCAGGGACCTACGTTTGAAACTCCGGCAGAATATAAGATGTTTCATATTCTTGGAGCGGATGCCGTAGGTATGTCAACCGTGCCGGAAGTGATTGTGGCAAATCATTGCGGAATCAAAGTCTTTGGGGTTTCTGTTATTACAGATCTGGGCGTAGAAGGAAAGATTGTGGAAGTGTCACACGAAGAAGTGCAGAAAGCAGCCGATGCAGCTCAGCCACGTATGACCACGATTATGAAAGAATTGATAAATAGAGCATAAGTATAGATATCATGCACGAAGGAAACAGAACAGAAATCTCCACTTTAGGAGAATTTGGCTTGATAAAGCATCTTACCGAGAACATCAAACTTCAAAATAAGGAAAGTGTGTATGGAGTGGGAGATGATGCTGCAGTATTGGAATATCCGGAGAAGCAAGTGTTGGTTACCACTGACTTGTTGATGGAAGGGGTACATTTTGATTTGGTGTATACTCCGTTGAAGCATTTGGGTTACAAATCGGCAATGGTGAATTTCTCGGATATATATGCAATGAATGGTACTCCGAAACAGATAACTGTTTCTTTGGCCTTGTCGAAGAGGTTCTGCATCGAAGATATGGAAGACTTCTATGATGGAATCCGCCTGGCTTGCCAGCAGCACGGAGTAGATATTGTAGGAGGGGATACGACTTCATCGGTTACCGGACTTGCCATTTCCATCACTTGTATCGGTGAGGCTGATAAAGACAAGGTGGTATACCGAAACGGAGCTAAGGAAACCGATTTGATTTGCGTTACCGGTGATTTAGGTGCTGCCTATATGGGATTGCAGCTGATGGAACGCGAAAAAGCAGTATTTCAAGGGGAAAAAGAAGTTCAACCGGATTTTGCCGGAAAGGAGTATCTGTTGGAACGCTTCTTGAAGCCGGAAGCTCGTAAAGATATTATTCAGGAATTGGGTAAGGCAGGCATCAAGCCTACTTCTATGATGGACGTTTCGGATGGACTTTCTTCCGAATTGATGCATATCTGTTCGCAGAGTAAGGTTGGATGCCGTGTTTATGAAGAACGTATTCCTATTGACTACCAGACTGCAGTGATGGCTGAAGAGTTTAATATGAATTTGAGTACCTGTGCGCTGAATGGAGGAGAAGATTATGAATTACTGTTTACTGTTCCTCTTACTGCTCATGAGCAAGTGAGCCAGTTAAAAGGGGTGAAAGTAATTGGACATATCACTAAAGAAGAGTTGGGATGTGCTTTGATTACTCGCGACGGTAATGAATTAACTTTGAAAGCGCAAGGTTGGAATCCATTGTAGAAATAAAAAAGGTATATTTTCGTCCTCTTTGATTGAAAGGAGAGGACGAAAATTCTTTTTTTTGAAGAAAATAAACAAATTTCCTCGCCAAATGTTTGGTAATTTAAAAATAATGCGTACCTTTGCATCGCAATCGAGAAACAACGATAGTAAAACAAAAGAATGGTGCCATAGCTCAGTTGGTAGAGCAAAGGACTGAAAATCCTTGTGTCCCCGGTTCGATTCCTGGTGGCACCACTTTGAAGAAAAGCAAAAAGCAGTAAAA
The DNA here is from genome assembly GCA_029257865.1 of Phocaeicola sp. Taxonomy (GTDB): domain Bacteria; phylum Bacteroidota; class Bacteroidia; order Bacteroidales; family Bacteroidaceae; genus Phocaeicola. Next base: position 1,254 of record JARIAN010000039.1, on the reverse strand, counting down.
TCCTGATTTCCAATCGGAATCGGGATTTTTTTTGTTTTCCCCAAGCACGCAAAAAACGGCAAAATATTACCGTTTGAGGTGGAGATAAAAGGCGGAGCAAAAATCTCCACCGAATTAAAGTCTTTCTCGCTGATTTGCAATGTTTTGCGTATCAAGAAAACGTGGTCGGTTTCCTACTTTTGTCCAAACTAAAAACTGTAGAAAAATGAAAAGAAGTTTATTCAATGTGCTTTTCTTCTTGAAGAAGACCAAGCTGCTGAAAAACGGAGAAGCATTCGTTTGTATGCGTATCACTGTAGATGGTATGCAAGTTGAAAACAACATCCGCAAAAGCATTGACCCGTCTCTCTAGAGTCAGGCTAAGGAATCCGCCAGAGGCAAAAGCCGCAAGTCATGTGATCTGAATGCCTATATACGTGAGTTCGGGATAAGAAAGTATCATTAGAAGTTGGTAATCACTGAATTATTTTGTTTCTTTAAGTCTGATAAACAAGTAATTACAAAATTAATAGCAATGATTACCAAGATAAAGTTACGGAAATTTTCTGTATTATTGATGAGTTTGATAAGAATTTTGAGTTTGAACTGAAGAAAAATCTTCTTCCGGTAACTGATGGAAAAAAGCATCGTAACTGGAAAGTCTCCTTGTCTGATAGTGAAATCATGACCATTCTTCTCCTTTCCCATTTCGGAACTTATCGTAATTTCAAGCATTATTACATCTATTGTAATCGTAAACATATGAAACGTGATTTCCCCAATGTTGTATCATATAACAGATTTGTAGAACTGGAACAGCGCGTATTCTTCAAGCTTGTTTTCTTCCTTAAACTTTTTGCGTTCGGAAGATGTACGGGTATAAGTTTTGTTGATAGTGCCATGATACCGGTATGTCAAAATCTAAGACGTTATGCCAACAAGGTATTCAAAGGAGTGGCTACCGATGGAAAAGGTACAATGGGATGGTGTCATGGCTTCAAACTTCATCTGTTGTGCAATGACAGAGGAGAAATCATAATATTCTGTCTTACAGGAGCAAATATTGACGACAGGAATCCAAAGGTATGGAAAATCCTGGCCAAAGACTTGTATGGAAAGGTCTTTGCTGACAGAGGCTACATCTCTCCCAAACTGTTTGATTCCTTATTTGATGATGGCATCCAGCTCGTACACGGGATTAAGACAAACATGAAAAACAAGCTTATGTCCTTTTATGATAAAATGATGCTTAGAAAGAGATATATCATTGAGACG
>JARIAN010000110.1 GCA_029257865.1 Phocaeicola sp. | reverse complement strand
TCCCAACAAAAAGGCAAAGACAAAAAACATAAAATAAGAACCTTTAATCATAAAACGATATTTAAAAATTGATACATTTCTATTATACAAAGGAACAAATTTCCACAATGATTTGCAAGACACCTCTCTACAATCATTCGTGCTCCCCTCTCCCATTATACTTACCAATGCATCTGCCAAAACCAATTAGTCATCATTAAAAGCATTTCGCTATCACAATGATGCAAAATTCCGATTTTTACTTTTTATCTACTTGAATAAAATCTTCCATCTAGCGGCCAATTACGCATTTATATACAACTTTTTCTGCATATATACAGCATATTTGCCACTTATATACAAATTACAGTCTAATCTTACGGACATTTTCACCCAATTATTTATATATTTTACGCAAAATGATTACATATTCCACTGAAAATGGCAAGAAGTTTGATAAAAAATATGCCGATGTTTTGTTCCTCTTCCTGTCACCTATGACATTTCACCTGCTTAGCAAAGCTAGAATGAGTAAATTTAAAGATAGATTTTAAAGACTTATCTCCCTATCCAACAACGACATACACATCAAATCACCCTTCCAGATTAAAGAATTCAGGAACAACACATCCTCTCCTCCTAAAAAACGTATTCACGCAAAAGAGCAGTTACATTTTGTCAAAATGTAACTGCTCTTTTGCAATCATTCGGTATCTTTCAATAAGGGAACACCCAAGAACGCTCCCCATCTTTATAAGTATTGACGGTAAAACGAACCTTATCGCCCTCTTTCAAGTCATCGGCATAAGCCCACAAAGGAACAGAAAGATATACCTTTTCTGTAAAAGCCTCAAAATCATTTCCACGGTCGTGATATAAGCGTAAGTTTAAAGTCCTCACCCCTTCCTCTACAGTGATACCTTCCTCTATAAAGTGAAAGGCATGTTTCTCTTCTTTTACTTTAGGCAGCAGAACCATATTCAAATATTTTCCGGCACGCCAAATGCTCTGCACATCCACCGCATCCGTCTTGATTCCTTCTTGAAAAGCATCTGCCACAACGGGTTTATAAGCTATAATCAACAATGAAGAATAAAGTTTTACGGCTGTATCACCTTCCTCTTCGGGCAGCAACTGATATACAGAAACCGAACGGTAAATACTATCTGCCACCAGTCCTCCCAAACCTTCACGGAACTTCACGGCATATTTGTCTCCTGTATCGGTGTGCAACTCATCAATTACCCCTTCTGCACTAGTATGCACATCTACAAACTCGGTCAGCACATCCGGATAATTATATTCATCACTACACGAAACTCCCACAAAGGTCATTCCAAGCATTAGAGCAGCTATCAGAAGTTTCATTTTGAAAGCGCTTTCAAATGATTAAGTGCCGGATTGGCATACATCGTAAGTATGCAACGACGCAAGAAGGCCTCATCCTTATTCGGAATATCAATCAATGCGAGTTTCTTTTGAACATAGACCTCAAAGCGCGCTTTCTCTTCCGCTGTATAACGGTCGGCAAAACGAGAATCTCCCTCTAGCAAATCGCAAGCAACAAAGTTTCCAGGATACAAACGGTAAGCACGGTGTATATAATTGTCTATCAATTTAGAGAGACGAGCGAACAGTTCTACTTTAGGCACCCCCCTCAAAGCCTCCAGTTCTTCATTGATGCATTTGGATACCTGAAAGTGCACTCTGCCCTTATATCCGAAAATCCCCGTCTTCATATTGTCCAAATCATCTTTCTGGCTTTTCTTAAACCCTTCAATATCGCGTTTAAGCTGCATTTCCTGAGCCTTTAAATAATCGCAAGGGTCGTACTCATACGACAAAGCAATCGGAACGATGTTCAGTTCCAACAGACGGTCTACCACATCACCTTCACCTCCCATAGCCAACATCTTCAGCACGCTGTCCTGAGTCTGGTCATTTGAATCCTTAGCACGCCCTTCACGCTGTGCAATCCAGATATTCTCATGTTTCTGTGTCACAGCAAAATGAATGTAACGCGACATACGCGCCGATGACTCCAGTATCTGGCGCATAGAGAGTGTACGCTGCACGATGAACGACTTGTTCACACGTACCAGTTTCTTAATCCAAGGGAAAATGAGCAGATTATCACCGATGGCAATCTCCACAGTAGTGCGGAAGTGATTGTCGATAAGTCCTACCGAAAGGAATCCCGGATCGAGCACAATGTCACGATGATTAGAAATAAACGTATAGCTACGTTCCTGATCAGTCAGCCCGGCCACATCCATGTCAAACCCATCGCTGCACTTGTCCATAATGCCATGCAGCAGTTTGTGGAAGAAGTTCTTCTGCACTTCCAAATTGTTTTTACACTGGCGCAACTGTGCGGCAAGCATTTCCACCGGAATGCCCGGCATCACCTCTGATACTACCGACAAGAACATCGGGTCTGCCAAAAGTTCCTCGAACACTGCGGGTAATTCTTCTGGCGTATAAGGACGAATTTCATCAAATTCAGCAGGTATAATCATATCCTTTATATTTCGTATATATAACTAATTTCGGGTCACTAAGTTAAGGAAATAATTTTATTCCTCCTACTTAACGACCCGAAACTTATCATCTGACGTGTATACTTAAAACTGGTCTTCAATAATGTCAGTCATCACATCTTTAATATCAATACCTGCCGCACGCACCTGCTGAGGTATAAAGCTGGTAGCAGTCATACCCGGAGTGGTGTTGATTTCAAGCATGTTAATCTTGTCGCCTTCGGTAATGATATAGTCTATTCTCACAATACCCTTACAACCTAAAATATCATAAATGGCAGAAGTAAGTTTCTGTACACGGTCGGTTAGTTCCTGACTCAAACGTGCCGGAGTGATTTCTGTCACTTCTCCCTTGTACTTGGCATTATAGTCGAAAAATTCATTGTCGCTCACCACTTCCGTAATAGGGAATACCACCGATTTGGAACGGGTCTTATAACATCCGTTGGCCAGTTCCACTCCATCCATAAAGGCTTCCACCATCACATCGTCCGATTCCTTGAAGGCAGCCTGCAAAGCCGGCTGGATATCTTCGGGAGTCTTGACCTTAGTCACTCCAAAGCTGGAACCGCTGGCATTAGGCTTGATAAAGCAAGGCAAGCCTATCTTCTCAATCACATCCTGGTTGGAAATTCCAAAACGCTTGTTGACCAACATAGATTCCGCCACTCGCACCCCAAAGCCTTTCAGGTACTGGTTCAAGGCAAACTTGCTGAAAGTAAGAGCCGACACCAGTACATCACAAGTAGAATAAGGGAGTCCTATCAGTTCAAAATACCCCTGAAGGATGCCATTTTCTCCTGGAGTACCATGGATAGTGATATAAGCAAAATCAGGTTTCACCTTCTCTCCATCTTGCAGGAAACTGAAGTCATTGCGGTCTATCGCCGCACGCGAACCATCCGGCAGAATCGCTTCCCATTTCTCACGGGTTAGCTCCACAATATATAAAGTATACTTTTCCTGGTCAATAAATGAGTAGATACCTTCGGCACTACGCATTGACACTCCGTGTTCAGAGGAGTCTCCCCCAGCCACGATTGCAATCACACGCTTCTTCATTCTTCTCTGTTACTAATGTAAGTTCTCCATCTGTCGAGCAGTGCAAGCATATCGGCAGGCAGTTCGGAGGTGAAGAACATCTCCTTTCCGGTGCGCGGATGCACAAAGCCCAGTGTCCGGGCGTGAAGCGCCTGGCGCGGGCAGATATCGAAGCAATTGTTTACAAATTGTTTATATTTACTAAAGTGAGTTCCTTTTAGAATTTCATGTCCACCATACCGTTCATCATTGAAAAGCGTATGTCCGATGTGCTTCATGTGAACACGAATCTGATGAGTACGCCCGGTTTCAAGCACACATTTCACCAAAGTGACATACCCCAAACGCTCCAACACTTGGTAATGGGTTACAGCATGCTTTCCCTGTTCCGGATCGGAAAGGACAGCCATCTGCATACGGTCTTTAGGGTTACGGCCGATGTTTCCTACCACAGTACCTTCATCCTTTTCTACAATACCCCACACCAAAGCATTATATTCCCGCTTGGTGGTCTTGTTGAAAAACTGAAGTCCCAAGCTAGTTTTGGCATCGGGTGTCTTTGCAATCACCAATAAGCCGGAAGTATCTTTATCGATACGATGTACCAGCCCTACCTGCGGATCGTTCGGGTCATAGTTAGGCACATTGCGCAGATGCCATGCGATGGCATTCACCAAGGTTCCATGATAGTTGCCACACCCCGGATGCACCACCAGTCCGGCAGGCTTGTTCACCACCATCAGGTCATCATCTTCATACACCACATCTAAAGGAATATCTTCGGGGATAATGTCGTTCTCATAGCGAGGACGGTCCATCATTACAGTGAGCACATCCATTGGCTTCACCTTGTAGCTGCTCTTCACGGGCTTGCCATTGGCCATGACGAAGCCCGCATCTGCCGCCATCTGAATACGGTTTCTCGAAGCATTGACAATCCGTTCAAACAGATACTTATCTATTCTTACGGGAGCCTGCCCCTTATCCACCACTACCCGAAAATGTTCATAGAGTTCTGCTTCTTGAGCCACCGGCTCCACATCATCCAATGAATCCTCTAATTCATCAATATATTCTTCAGCCATTCCTAAATAATTCTGTTAATTAAAACCAAGATTCATCCACTTTGGGAGCACCGCTGTCATTGCCCGAAGGAATTGTGCTTAAATCGACATGCATCGAATCACCATTCAACGAATCGCGTAAATGAACATTGCCCACACACAATGTCAGCAATGCTTCATGAGGGACCTTGTCGTTCATTTCAAGGCTCTTTCCTTTGTATTTGATCCCGTAAATCCAGTCTTGCTCACCAGCCACCAGTTCCGGTTCAGTCAACTTAAATCCCATAGCTTTCAGCTTGGCGGCAGCCTGACGATAAGAACTATTGTCAATCACATCAGGAATATTGACCAGCGGCACCTCATTGGTATTGATGGTCAGATATACGTTGCGACCTTCTTTCACTCTCATTCCTCCTATAGGAGCCTGGTCCAGCACCACTCCGGCAGGAAGCCCTTTGACATAATTGGAGTCAACCACCGTCACTCTCAGGTTTTGGGCGGCCAGCATCGCCTTAGCCTCCGACAAAGACTTATTCTTCACATCCGTCACCACATACGACTCACCATGATGAGTGTACCGGTCAAGCCATTCCAAAGCACCCCATGCGGAAACTACAACTACTATTACCATTGCTATCAGGTTAAGCCAGAAAAAGCCATTGCTCTTCAACGAAAAAAACTCTTTTATTGTCACCATATTATCAACGTTCTGAATATTTGCGACAAAGATAATACATAAAAATGAAATGATAAGCAATATCCTGAAAAACACTTCCCAACGACCTATACTCCATCTCTTAAGATGTACATAAAGTACTTAATTTTAAAAATCAATAACTCGTTTTTATTTCTTTTCTGAGGTATCTTCCAAAAATAAACCTTATCTTAGCATCAACAATCTAAAAAGAGTTACTTTAACCATGAATCATAATCACTACTGTATCATCATGGCAGGCGGAATGGGACGCCGTTTCTGGCCTTACAGCCGCAAGAATCAGCCCAAACAGTTTCTTGACTTATTTGGTACTGGAGAAACCTTGTTGCGACAGACTTTCGACAGATACAAACAGTTCATTCCACAAGAAAATATCTTCATCACCACTCATAAGAACTATAAAGAACTGGTAGCAAACATCTTGCCGGAGGTAAACGAACAACAGCTTATCATTGAAGAAGAATGGCGTAACACTGCACCTTCCATCGCATACGCCTCACACGTGATACAAAAAATAAACCCTAATGCTACTATCGTAGTGGCACCATCTGACCATCTTATCTTAAAACAGGATGAATTTGGAAAAGCAATTCTGAAAGGCATGGACTTTGCTGCACAAAATGACAAACTGGTCACATTGGGCATCAAGCCAAGCCGGCCGGAAACAGGATACGGGTATATTCAAATAGATGAGGAGCAGACCGATGACTTTTACAAGGTGAAGACTTTTATCGAAAAACCGGCCCTAGAGTTTGCCGAGATATTCATAAAGAGCAACGAATTCTTTTGGAACTCAGGCATCTTCATCTGGCACGTCAATAGCATACTGAAGGCTTTCCACCAAATGATGTCTGATATATGCCCACGAGTGGAATGTGATGTACCCGACTTTACTTCATGCCCTAATATTTCCATTGATTACAGCATCATGGAAAAGGCCAAGAATGTATATGTGCAGTTATGCGACTTCGGATGGGCTGACTTGGGCACTTGGAATTCTCTGTATGACGCTTTGCCCAAAGACCAGAACCATAACGTTGTCATCAACAGCAACACTTTGCTCTATAACAGCCAAAACAACATTATCGTAATGCCGGAAGGCAAACTGGCTGTGATAAAAGACTTGGACGGTTTCTTGGTTGCAGCCAAGGACAATACGATACTTGTATGCAAGAAGGATGACCAGGATGCCATCCGCAAATTTGTAAATGACGTAGAGATGAAGTTCGGAGAAAAATATTCCTAACGGATATTTACCGGTGTCAATATATCTCAAAAAAATACGGCTCTTGCAGTTTCCGCCAGGAATTGCAAGGGCCGTATTTAAATCATATTAAAGAGGAGGGACTTCAAATTATTTCATCTTCTCATAAGCCAACCGGATAGCCTCGGCAACAGCTTCAAACTCTTCGCTGCTCAACTTCAGCTTAGGATTTGAAAAAAGCATATCCGACTCATTCTGGATTGGAATCAAATGAATATGTGCATGGGGCACTTCCAAGCCAATCACTGCCTGCCCTACCTTACGGCATGGAAAAGCAGTCTGGATAGCTAATGCTACGTGCTTGGCAAAAACCTGCATCTCAGCCAACTCAGCATCATCCAAGTCAAAAATGTAATCTACTTCCTTTTTGGGGATAACCAATGTATGCCCCTTCACCAACGGATTAATATCCAGAAAAGCATAAAACTTTTCATTTTCCGCCACCTTGTAGCTCGGGATTTCTCCCGCAGCAATCTTACTGAATATTGTAGCCATAACAAAAAATATTAAAAAAAGGTAGACCTGCCTTTTAGCAGACCTACCTTAATATGTGTGTATTAAAATGAAATACCAGTCACTTCCAAACTGATTTTTCCCTGAGGAATAGTGATTTCAGCTACATCACCTACTTTCTTACCCAACAATCCTTGAGCAATAGGAGTGTTTACAGAAATCTTACCCTGCTTCAGGTTAGCTTCTGTTTCCGACACGATAGTATATGCCATCTTCATGCCAGTCTTTACATTCTTCAACTCTACACGAGTAAGAATCTGTACGGTGTCTGCATTCAGTTTAGAAGTATCAATAATCTTTGCATCTCCGATAGTAGCCTTCAGCTGGCTAATCTTCATTTCCAACAAACCTTGTGCTTCCTTTGCAGCATCGTATTCTGCATTTTCTGACAAGTCACCTTTATCACGCGCCTCTGCAATAGCAGCTATAATCTTTGGACGCTCTACCGCCTCCAAATGTCTCAACTCTGCTACCAACTGCTGGTAGCCTTCTTCTGACATATAAGCCATAATTTTATCCTCCTATAATTTTTATTCTTAATAATTCTTACTATAAAACAAAAAAGAATCCCGACACATTCAGAATATGCCGGAACCCTTCCTTTTATTATTTTTGCAAAGATAATCTTTTAATCAATATGTGCCAAAAGCACTTATCAGTATTTCACATGCTTTTCAACATGTTAGAGAATCACAACAACCGTTTGATTTCTGCTTCCAAATCGCTCTTCTCATTCAGTCGTACCACCAGTTCATTGTCACGGTTAACCAAGAATGAAGTAGGCACTTGGGTAACTCCATACAAATTGACATAAGTAGAATATGAGCCACGAGGGTCTCTCACACAAATCCATGGCAAATTGTCGGCTGCAGTCTTCCAAAAGTGTTCATCTGCATCCAATGAAATCTGATAAATTTCCAATCCCTGTGAAGCATACTTGTCATACAGTTCACGCAAAGCTAGATTACGTGCACCAGACATCGCGTTGGCATAAGCGGTAAAATCAATCAGCACCACCTTCCCTTTCAAGTCAGTCAAATGATGAGTCACTCCCTTAAGATCCATCAAAGGAATATCAATAATGGAAGTCTCTTTTACCTTCTCTACCGGAATCTCCACGGGCTTTTCTTTAGGGACACGAGTATTTTTCATACCCTTAATCACCATATTATATAGATTGCGAGAACGGTCGGCATGAGGATAAAGATTATTCATACTAGTAGCTACCGCAGCAAAACATTTCACGTCTTCCTTGTTTGCCAACGGATCAAAAATCATAAAACCATTCAACTGCTGAAACAAAGCGAAATAAGCATATGCCTTATTAGGAGCATGAAAAATATAATCCTTCTTCACCTTATCTTTATAAGCATCGACCAACTTAAGCAAACTATCTTGTGCCAGTCCGGCAGGTATGCTCGATTTAGCCAAGCCATTTACTTCTTTCTGCAATTCAGCCTGCAGCAATACCAGTTCTTTGATTTTTACACTGTTGTCTGAACCTTTCACCTGATAACCAGTTGCAAAATCTTTATAATCGGCAGTAAGATTCAATACTTCAGTCGAGTCCACCGAAAAGTTGATTACCTTATTGTCCACTCTCAGGCGATAAAACTCAGGAGATGACGGACGTACAGCACCAAGACTAAAATCACCTTCTGTATTCAGCTTTACAGAATCAAGAGCTACAATGCCTTCCAATCCTGCCTGCTCCAAATATAATGTTTTTTCGGCTGCCCCAGAAACAGTTCCTTCTATCTTAAAACCCGGTTTTTCATTACATGCAGCCATTCCGGTCAACATCAAGGCCGCTGCTATATATGCACACTTTTTCATAATGTTGTTTTATTTTGAGTTGCAAAGATACGGCTTTTCACGAGTTCGCAAAGTTTTTAATCAAGTTCTTATCAGACAGTTCCCTATTTTAAGTGATAGAAAAACAGATTCCTTATGCAATTAACAATAGTTATAGCAACAAAAGCATTATACCATCAAAACTTTTACCTCATTCTCGTCCTTTTGCTACAAGATTTTCGTATCTTTGAAGCGAAATTTATATCTAACACATATTTTATGATCAACCCTATTGTTAAGACGATCGAGCTAGGTGACGGAAGAACCATCACCCTCGAAACGGGAAAGCTGGCAAAACAGGCAGATGGTGCTGTAATGCTACGCATGGGTAACACCATGTTGCTGGCTACTGTTTGTGCAGCAAAAGATGCAGTTCCCGGAACAGATTTCATGCCGCTTCAGGTAGAGTATAAGGAAAAATATTCCGCTTTCGGACGTTTCCCTGGTGGCTTCACCAAACGTGAAGGAAAGGCTTCTGATTATGAAATCCTTACCTGCCGTCTGGTAGACCGTGCTTTGCGTCCTCTTTTCCCGGACAACTTCCACGCAGAAGTATATGTAAATATCATACTTTACTCAGCTGACGGTGTTGATATGCCTGATGCGTTGGCCGGACTTGCAGCTTCTGCAGCACTTGCTGTATCAGATATTCCATTCAACGGACCTATCTCCGAAGTACGTGTTGCACGTATCGACGGACAGTTCGTCATCAACCCTACTTTCGAAGCACTTGAACGTGCCGATATGGACTTAATGGTAGCTGCTACTTACGAAAACATCATGATGGTGGAAGGTGAAATGGAAGAAGTTAGTGAACAAGACTTGCTGGAAGCTATGCGCTGCGCACATGAAGCTATCAAAGTACACTGCAAAGCTCAGATGGAACTGATGGAAGAAGTGGGCTCTACTGTTAAACGTGAATACTGCCACGAAGAAAACGACGAAGACCTGCGCAAGGCTGTACACGATGCATGCTACGACAAGGCTTATGCTATAGCTGCTTCTGGAAACAATAACAAACACGAACGTGGTGATGCTTTCGACGCTATCCGCGAAGAATTCAAGGCTCAGTTCACTGAAGAAGAACTGGAAGAAAAAGCTCCGCTAATTGACCGCTACTACCATGATGTGGAAAAAGAAGCTATGCGCCGCTGCATCCTTGATGAAGGCAAACGCTTGGACGGACGTGCAACTACTGACATCCGCCCTATCTGGTGTGAAACCAGCCCTCTGCCTGGGCCTCACGGTTCTTCAATCTTTACCCGCGGTGAAACTCAGTCTTTGAGTACTGTTACTCTCGGAACTAAATTAGACGAAAAGATTGTGGACGATGTACTTGACCAGCATAAAGAACGATTCTTGCTACATTATAATTTTCCTCCATTCTCAACCGGAGAAGCCAAAGCTCAACGTGGCGTAGGTCGTCGTGAAATTGGTCATGGTCACTTAGCATGGCGGGCTTTGAAAGGACAAGTTCCTACAGATTACCCTTACTGTGTACGTGTCGTTTCAGATATTCTTGAATCTAATGGTTCTTCTTCAATGGCAACTGTTTGTGCCGGAACATTGGCTTTAATGGATGCAGGTGTACCTATCAAGAACCCTGTTTCTGGTATCGCTATGGGATTGATTAAGAATCCAGGGGAAGAAAAATATGCAATCCTTTCTGATATCTTGGGTGATGAAGACCACTTGGGTGATATGGACTTCAAGGTAACAGGTACTAAAAACGGTATTACTGCTACTCAGATGGATATCAAGTGTGACGGACTTACTTACGATATTTTGGAAAAGGCTTTGTTACAGGCTAAGCAAGGACGTGAATACATCTTGGGCAAACTGACAGACTGTATCGCTGTTCCTCGTGAAGACTTGAAACCTCATGCTCCTCGCATCGAAACCATGATTATCCCTAAGGAATTCATCGGTGCTGTAATCGGTCCGGGCGGTAAGATTATTCAGGGTATGCAGGAAGAAACTGGGGCTACTATCACTATAGAAGAAGTAGATGGTGCTGGACGTATCGAAGTTTCTGGCAATAACAAAGAATGTATTGACAATGCAATGCATCTGATTAAGGGCATTGTTGCCGTTCCTGAAATCGGTGAGGTTTACAAAGGTAAAGTACGCTCTATCATGCCTTATGGTGCTTTCGTAGAATTCCTTCCAGGAAAAGATGGTCTGCTCCATATTTCGGAAATCGACTGGAAACGTCTAGAAACTATTGAAGAAGCAGGATTGAAGGAAGGCGATGAAATTGAAGTGAAGTTGCTTGATATCGATTCTAAAACCGGTAAATTCAAACTTTCTCGCAAAGTATTACTTTCAAAACCAGAAGGTATGAGCGAAGAAAGCCGTCCTAGACGTGAACGCAAACCTCAACAGAATAATAAGTAAGCTATTCTAACTGCTCGCTAAACGATAAAAAGGTATGCCATTCAATTGGCATACCTTTTTTTATTTCCAAATCTTCACCTATTTTTAAACATTCGCTACATTCCATTTATTAATTTTTCACTATATTTAGGTATTGACCAATTCTTGCAGACCATCTACCTTTGCATCGAAAATCAAATCGGTAATAATTTAAGGTAATAGATATGAAAGTAACAAAATTTTTAGCTATAGCAGCTCTATCAATAGCTACTATAGGATGTAGCAATGATGAAACTCCGACCAACAATCCTAATGGAAGTGAAGAAAATATTAAAGAACTAACCATACCTACAAGTGACTATGGGGTATGGACCTACATTGACCTTAAAACAGGAAAATCACAGACTGCAACCGTAAAAGGTCCTTGGGCGTATATTGACAAAGATAATAAGACACACCACACATCGAATCCGGAAATCAAAGGTGAAATACCTGAAAATTGGGATATCGCCTTCCACTACTATGACATCTGCACCAATGAAGGAGAAGCTATTGAAACCAATAACACTCAATTCAACGAAATAAAGGAAGTGCCTAGCGACAATTTTACAGAGGATACACCTGTAAAAGCAGAAGAGATGAAAATCATCGTGGATATGAAAGATATGCAAAAAGGACTGGTAGGATATGCAAAAGGACATATTAACCCTACACTCTGCAAATGGGTAACAAAAACTCCAACAGGAACAATGCCTCCATATAAATATGAAGTCAACAATAAAATCTTTATCGTAAAATGCAAGAACGGAAACTGGGCCAAACTGAAATTCCTTGACAGACTAGACGGCACAGGAAAACAAAAAGTAATTAAATTCTCATACGAATACATTTCGAAATAAAGCAGTATGAAGCAATTTTTAAGCATATTCTTACTACTAATGACGGTGGCCTCGGCTACCGTTTTTGGCATAGATCCTAACGAAGCACCACGCTATAGCATCAAGGGACTCGTATTAGACAGAGAAGGACTGCCATTGCCTGGAGCTTCGGTTATGGTAATGGGTACCACTATCGGTGCAGGTACTAACACCGACGGAGAGTTCAATATCGTACTAAGAAAGCCGGGGAAACAGACCTTGCAGATAAGTTTCATCGGATATAAACCTACTACTGTTGAAACCACTACAGACTCGAACAAGAAACTGACTATATGCTTAGAGCCTTCGGACAACTTTATTGACGAGGTTGTAATTACTGGAGCAAAAGCAGAAAGACCTCTAAAGGAGATACCTGTTATTACCCGGGTCATTTCAAGCAACGACATCAAGCGGGCTAACCCGCAAGATTTTCAAACACTCCTGCAATATGAATTGCCAGGCATACAGATTGGCTACAACAACATGAGCCAAGCCCCTACTATCACTTATCAAGGAGTAGGTGGAGACTATATCGTATTCTTGGTAGATGGAGAAAGAGTTTCGGGTGAAGGAGCTGCAAAAAATATCGATTTCTCACGTTTTAATGTAGATGATATAGAACGTATTGAAGTGGTAAGAGGAGCTGCATCTACCCTATATGACTCTAATGCTTTGGGAGGAGTCATCAACATCATCACCAAATCAGCCAATCGCCCGTTTTCGGGCAATATAAGTGCACGATATGCCGGTGTAAATGGAGAAAATTACTCTCTTTCTCTAGGAGCAAAGAAAAGCCGTTTCTCTACTTACACTAGTGTAGGATACCGACATAAAGACACTTACACCATTGGAGATGAAGAAGGTAAAGATGTAACAACCATCTTACCTGATGGAAGTACGGAAACTCAAAAAGACCAGCCTGTAAAAACCACTATCTATGGTTACCAAATTTGGGATGCTTCGCAGAAGTTTAATTTCTCTATTACCGATAAGTGGAATGCAGAACTTAAAGGTTCTATCTACCACAACAAACGTGATGCTAGAGAAGGTAAAAAATATCAAGAAGACTATATGGATTATACCGTGAATGGTAAAATGAAATATCTCATTACAGACAATCACGCCATTGACCTTTCATATATATTCGACCGGTATGACAAAGACCAGAATTATTGGGAAATCAATCAGAAAACCAAAGATTTCAGCCACCGGAAACAAACACTGAGATTAAACTATGCCGGACAAATGGGACAGCATAATTTCTGCGCTGGAATAGAAGGACAGACTGAATATATGAAACACTATATGATGCGAGATTCTGCACACTTCGACCGTAAACATCTAAATTTATATCTACAAGATGACTGGAAGGTGACAGACGATTTCAGTATCGTATTAGGTGTCCGTGCCGACTCTGAAGATAAATACCCTTTCCACGTAACTCCTAAAGTTTCTATGATGTACCATTTGGGAAGACAATGGATATTCCGTACAGGATATGCACAAGGATATCGTACTCCTTCACTCAAAGAACTTTATTCCGCTTACGACATGGGAGGACTTGGCTGGTTCACTATCTACGGGAATGAAGATTTACGTGCAGAACAGAGCCATCAGGTAAGCGCATCGGCGGAATTCAACAAAGGATGCTTCAATGCTTCTGTTTCAGCCTACCATAACCGTTTCAAACACAAGATTGAATTGATTTCACGCAATGATGGTAATCAACAATATCAAAATACGGATCATTCATATACTACTGGTATAGAAAGTACACTACGAATGAAATACAACTGTGGGGTGTCGCTTACCGGCTCTTATGCATTCGTTGATGACTATTCTGAAATTAATGGAAAGAATATGTCGAACGTACGCCCTCACAGCATCACTTTCAATGCCTCATATATGAAAAAGATAAAGAAAGTAACCGGAACCATTACTTTGAACGGACAATGGAGCTCGCAATTGGATACTTATACATACGATTCGGAAAACAAAGAAATGTCTTTCGTTACGTATGACCCTCGTACCATCTGCTCGTTAAACCTAACCATACAAGCTCCCCGAGGCATTACTTGTGGATTTATGGCCGACAACCTTTTCAACTATAAAGACAAGGCCGCTGATGCAGGAATACAAGTTCCGCAAAAAGGTATCAGTTTTGTGGGATCTTTATCCATCAACTTAGCAGACTTATTTAAACTGTAAACAACAAAAGAAAATAAATGAAGAAAAAGAATCTTTTAACCGGATGCGGAATTGCCGCATTTGCACTTGCTGGCATAGGGGCATGGAGTCTCTGGGGAAGTAGCACAAAGGTAGGATTTATCAACTACCAAGTTATCTCTCTAGGGGAAATATCCAAAGCCAACACCAACAGTTCGATTAAGATTAGCGAGATCAACACAGATGAACTCGATAAACTGAATGATTACGATATGGTCTTTATTAATGCGATGGGATTACGCATTACTGAAGACCAGCGTGCCATCATCAAAAAAGCGGCAGACAATGGTCTGCCTGTCTTGTCTACGGCAATCACTAATCCAATGAACAACATTTGTTCGGTGGACTCTATCGCTGCTGACTCTTTACGCAATTATCTAGGCAATGGGGGGCGAAAAAATTACCGTAGCTTGCTGAACTTTGTGCGAAAGGATATCGACAAGAAGCTATTCAACGTAACAGAACCGGAAACTGTGGTAGAGGCCGCCAATGATATGATTTATCACATCGACCCTAAACAACCTAATGAAGAACCTTTAGGATTTAATACCATCAGTGAATATAATGAATTTCTTAAAGCTAACGGGATTTGGAAAGAAGGGGCTCCGGGTATTGTCATTACAGGACAGATGGGTGAGCCTACCGACTTGATTTCTAAATTGGAGGAAACCGGAAATATAGTTTATCCTGTACGCTCTATCAGAACTTTCATTAAAAGACATCACATCGACTCTATCGGTGCTTCGGCTGTGATAAATATGGCACACGGACGCTTGGGAGATTATATTGTAGATTACCTTTCACAGCAAAACATCCCGTTGTTCTCTCCGTTGAATGTTAACCGTTTGGTCAATGAATGGGAAGACGACCATATGGGAATGAGCGGAGGATTCTTATCACAAAGTGTTGTCACTCCTGAAATAGACGGTGCCATCCGTCCTTTCGCCTTGTTCGGACACTATCTGGACGAAGAAGGACTTCAGCACGCCTATGCTATTCCTGAACGTTTGGAAACATTTGTAAAGACTGTCAACAACTACATCAACCTGAAGAATAAGCCTAACTCAGAAAAGCGAGTTGCTATCTTCTATTACAAAGGTCCGGGGCAGAACTCGCTTACTGCTGCAGGAATGGAGGTTGTTCCTTCATTATACAATCTCTTGAAAGAGATGAAAAAAGAAGGATACCGCGTAGATAATCTGCCTGAAAGCAGTGAAAAACTGGCAGAACTGATTCAAAAACAAGGAGCTGTATTTAACTCGTATGCGGAGGGAGCTTTCACTAAATTCATGGAAACCGGAAAACCGGAACTGATTACAAAAGAACAATATGAAAGTTGGGTGAAACAAACATTGCGCCCTGACAAATATGCCGAAGTAGTGGCTCTCAACGGTGATTTTCCTGGCCCATATATGGCAACCGAGGACGGAAAACTGGGAATTACCCGTGTAGAGTTGGGTAATGTAGTCTTGATACCACAGCATGCTGCCGGTTCAGGTAGCAACTCATTCAAGATTGTACATGGCACCGATGCTGCACCACCACACAATTACATTGCATCTTATCTATGGACTCAGTTCGGCTTCAAAGCTGACGCTATGGTTCATTTCGGAACACATGGAAGCCTTGAGTTTACTCCAAAGAAACAAGTGGCTTTGAGTTCCAACGACTGGCCCGACCGTCTGGTGGGAGCTTTGCCTCACTTCTATGTCTACTCTATCGGCAATGTGGGTGAAGGTATCATTGCAAAACGCCGCTCTTATGCCGGACTGCAGTCATATCTTACTCCTCCATTCATGGAAAGCAACGTAAGAGGAATCTACCGCGAACTGAATGAAGCCATCAAGAACTATAACAATTTGCTTGGCGAAGAAAACCATTCACAGGCGGCTCTAGACAAAGCTTCACTGAAGGTAAAACAATATACCTTACAGATGGGTATCCATCGTGAGCTGGAACTGGACAGCGTTCCTGGAAATCCTTATTCAGAAGATGAAGTAGCTCGTATAGAAAGTTTTGCAGAAGAATTAGCTAACGAAAAGGTTACCGGACAGCTATATACCATGGGACTTCCTTACGAAGCAGCCCGCATTGAATCTAGCGTATATGCAATGTCGGTAGAGCCTATCGCTTATAGCCTGCTGGCTTTAGACAAGCTAAAAGGAGAAGCTGCTCCACAAGTAGAAAAGCATCGCAGCATCTTTACAAGCCGCTATCTGAACCCTGCACGTAAGCTAGTTGCCCAACTGCTTGCATCTCCTCATACTGATACAGATGAATTGGTGCTCCGTACTGCCAAGATTACCAAAGAAGAATTAGCAGAAGCTCATGAAATAAACCAGGCAAAGAGTAATCCAGACGGCATGATGGCCATGATGATGGCAGCAGCCGAAGATTCTGAAAACCGCTCAATGAGTGGCATGATGGGAATGATGGGCGGAGCAAAAATGAAAGCACCGACTACCAAGAAGATGCCTGAAATGGGATCTATGATGAAAGAGATGGCAAGCATCATCGCTAATACGGAAGGAGCAAAAGATGCAAAAACATTATCTGGAGTCATCGACAAATTACCCGAAGCTGTCAAATCGAAAATTCCTGCAAAAATGCTGGAAGCACTCAGAGGCATGTCATTCTCCGAAGCTATGGAAATGATGAAATCGGGTAAACATCCTCATGGAAATGCCATGGCAAAGAGCAACGGAAAAGAAACAACCTCTCCACAGGGTGGAATGGCTGCCATGATGAAAAAGATGATGAAGAAGAAAGAGTACACCAAAGAACAGATTACTCGGGCTTCGGCTATCATGGAAGTGGAACGTACCATCAAAAATGTACATGCATATCGTGAGGCTTTGACCAACAGCCCTAAAATGGAGTTGGAAAGCATGATTAATGCTATGAACGGAGGATATACCAAACCGTCTCCTGGGGGTGACCCGATAGCCAATCCAAATACTTTGCCTACCGGACGTAACTTGTATTCTATCAATGCAGAAGCCACTCCTTCGGAAGCTGCTTGGGAAAAAGGTATTCGCCTTGCAAACAATACCATCAACATGTACAAGAAACGCCATAACGACTCTATCCCTAGAAAAGTAAGCTATACTTTATGGAGCGGAGAATTTATTGAAACAGAAGGTGCTACAGTGGCACAGATTCTGTATATGTTGGGAGTAGAACCGATACGAGATGCCTTTGGACGAGTTAGTGACATCCGACTGATTCCTTCTAAAGAGTTAGGACGTCCTCGTATTGATGTAGTAGTGCAGACTAGCGGTCAGCTACGCGACTTGGCTGCATCTCGCCTGTTCCTTATCAACCGTGCCGTTGAAATGGCAGCAGCTGCAAAAGACGACCAGTTTGAAAATATGGTATCGGCAGGGGTTGTTGAAGCGGAACGTGCTTTGATTGAAAAAGGCCTTACTCCTAAAGACGCCCGTGAAATAGCTAGCTTCCGCGTCTTTGGAGGCGCCAACGGAGGATATGGCACAGGAATCACCGGAATGGTAGAATCTGGCGACCGGTGGGAAAGCGAAAAGGAAATTGCAGATACCTACCTGAACAACATGGGCGCTTACTATGGAAGTGAAAAGAACTGGGAAGCATTTAAGCAATTTGCTTTTGAAGCTGCACTTACACGTACCGATGCGGTAATCCAACCTCGACAGAGTAATACCTGGGGGGCATTGAGCCTTGACCATGTATATGAATTCATGGGAGGTATGAATCTGGCTGTACGGAATGTGACCGGCAAAGATCCTGATGCATACCTGAGTGACTACCGAAACCGCAATAATGTGCGCATGCAAGAAGTAAAAGAAGCTATCGGAGTGGAAAGCCGTACTACCATCTTCAACCCGAACTATATCCGCGAGAAGATGAAAGGAGAAGCTAGTTCTGCCAATTCTTTTGCAGACATTATCCGAAACACTTACGGCTGGAATGTCATGAAGCCTAAGGCCATCGACAAGGAAATGTGGGATGAAATCTACAATGTATATGTAAAGGACAAGTTCGACCTGGGTATGCAGAAATATTTTGAAGACCAGAACCCGGCTGCTCTTCAGGAAATCACTGCTGTGATGATGGAAACAGCTCGAAAGGGAATGTGGAAGGCAAGCAAGAAACAATTGGAGGATATTGCCAAACTACATACCGAACTGGTCGAGAAATATAACCCCGGATGCTCCGGATTTGTGTGCGACAATGCTAAACTGCGCGATTTCATTGCTACCAACACAGACAGCAAATCGGCTCAAGTGTATAAGGAAAAGATTCAAGAGGTACGCGAAAACGTAACTCAATCGGACGACAAGGGTATGGTCATGAAGAAACAGGAAATGAACCCTTCTGAAAGTGAAACTCAGACCAACATGCTCAACAACACATTGGTGGCTGTCATTGTATTTGCTGCCTTTGCGGTGATTGTAGTCGTTATCCGCCGTAAACGTAAGCAACAGGAAGAATAATTAACCATGCAAACAGTTGTTATCATATTAATATTATTGGTCTGTTTCAACTTTATGCTGAAGCAGACCTACAGCAAACGCTGGACTGTAGGGATAACCTCCATCGTCTGTGCCTTGTTTGTGGGAAATATGTGGCCTTATGCCATTGAACAGTCCAAGACACAGATTGCCGATTGGCTAGGCAACCCTCAGCTCATGCTGGACACTTCAGTCATATTGAGCATTGACGTATGCACCCAAATGGCCTTTTGTATGTTGGCCGTACACATGCTCACCGGAGGCGTAGCCAAGCCACGCACCTTATGGATGTATCGTGTGCTCCGCTGGTTTCCCGGACTGATGTTCTTTCCTGTTTTGTTCAGCATGCTGGTAGCACTTATCTTCGCCTTTCCGGGCAAGGAGTTTTCTACTATAGCATGGTGCTTGGCTGCTGCCATATTGGTAGCCATCCCTCTTGGAACAATCGGGCTCCGCTGGCTTTTGCCGGAAAAAGAACTTAGACTGGAATTGCTGTTCATCACCAATGCACTCACTGCCATCTTAGGTATTGTAGCTACCGTAAACGGACGCACAGCTGTAAATGGCATCAGCGAAGTAGACTGGTCGGCTCTAGCCGGACTTCTAGTCCTAGTGCTTGGTGGAGGAACTGCCGGACTTATAATCCGCCGATTCAAAATAAATAAACTAGCTCAAAAATAACATTTTCAAACCGTAGCCCTGGCTACACAAAAAGTAAATCATTATGAACTATATTACCGACATCTTGTATTGGATTTCTACCGGACTTCTGGTTCCTGTCATCGTATTATTGATTATCTTATTCATCCGCTCGCTACTGCTTATTGGCAATTTCTTTGGACAATACATCGCCATCCGCAAAACAGAATCTCTACTCCGCCAGGAATTTGACACACTTACTCCTGAAACATTAGACCAACTTGTAGACAAACTCCCTAAAAAATCGAACAGTCTGGTAATCAACTCTATTCGTAAAATGATGGAAATGAAAGACAGCCCTGCACATATCAGCCGTCTGCTTGCCGACTACGAAATTATGGCTGACAAAGACTTGGCTACTTCTAAAACATTAAGCAAAATGGGACCAATGCTCGGACTGATGGGTACACTTATCCCAATGGGACCTGCCCTAGTAGGACTTTCTACAGGTGACATTGCTTCCATGGCATATAATATGCAGGTGGCATTTGCTACTACTGTTGTAGGCTTATTTGCTGCTGCGATTGGATTCATTACCCAACAGGTAAAACAACGTTGGTATCTGCAAGATATGACCAACTTGGAATTCTTGTCTGAAATGTTGAACGAAAAAAGAAAAGCCTGATGAAAAGAAATTTATTGCGCAAAGAGGAAGACAACGACCCGATGAGCGTGGTGAGCAACTTATTTGATGTGGCCATGGTATTCGCCGTAGCACTGATGGTAGCTCTAGTCACCCGATATAATATGACGGAGATGTTCAGTCAGGAAGACTTCACAATGGTAAAGAATCCTGGAAAAGAGAATATGGAAATCATTACTAAAGAAGGAGAGAAAATCAATAAATATACTCCGAGTGAAGACCAATCTTCCAAGAGTGGGAAAAAAGGCAAGAAAGTGGGTATCGCCTATGAACTTGACAACGGAGAAATCATTTATGTTCCTGAATAAGAAAGCCTTCTCTTTATACAAGAATCGCTGTAAGACGACATTCAAAAATGTGTCATACAGCGATTCTTCCTTTTATGCCTTACAGACAAACTGTTTTTACTCTGTTGAAATTGAATGAAGACAAACATCCAGTCTTGTTCCTTGGAGAAAGAAGGGTCTCTTATCAACTATTCGCTTTAAGAAATCTGTTTCTTCATATCATATACCTATATTGACCAACTGGCAGAATTAAATTAATAAAAAATAGTGCACATATTTTTGAGTTATAACCTGTGATTCATTAAATCGTGCTTACGTTTCATTAATCAGCAACGCCGTTTTATAAACCGCCGATTGTAATCTTAGTTTCTAGGGGCATGAAACACCATATTATTCCAAGCAAGTAGCCTAATTATAGCAGTGCATACAAGTTATGCTATTGGTTTGTAAACGACTGCATGGTTGCAAAACATCTTTTTGAATACCGTTTCGCATAGGTAAACACCAACAAGTTTTCCATATCAACATAAAACATTCATTTCCATGGAATTTATTGTCTAGTCCCTTATTTCTTTTCTTTTATAATATTCACACAGAAAGCTCCTACCAGCAACAAGACTCCCGCCAGCATCAACATATTCTCTTCAGGCGGAACAGTGCCTTCAGAAGTAAACATTTTCAATATCCATCCGCCAACCACTGCTGCTATAATCTGCGGAATACAGATGGTACCATTAAACAATCCCAAATAAGTTCCCATATGTCCTCCGGTCAGAGAATTAGTTAGTATAGTAAACGGTAAGGCAAGCATAGCCGCCCAGGCGCAACCAATCAATAAGAAAGAAACAAAAATCCAATAAGGGTCAGCTATAAAACCTACAGAAATAAAGCCAACACCCCCTAATATCAAACTCAATGAATAAGCCAGTTTACGACTTTTAATGGAAGGAATCACAGTAGCCCAAATTACGGACCCTACTGCTTGAATAGCAAAAAGAATACCCACCCAATCACCTGCATTCTGATACTGCTGCGATTGTGTATCAAGTACCCAATGAGATACGCCATCTTTCAGAATTTCTACAACAGGAGTATTAAATACATTGGCAGCTACCGTACCATTAGTGTAAGTCCACATAAACATAAAAGCCGCCCAGCAAAAGAATTGAACTAGCCCAACAGTCCAAAATGTCTTTGGAGCACGAAGCAGCAATTGGAACATGTTGGTCTTTTCATCTTTGAGACTTGCAGAAATGCCATGATACTCAGCATACAGGGCAGGAGGATATTCCTTAACTTTGATAGTGGTATAAAATACACACAATATCAAAATCAAAGCGCCAATATAAAAGGAATAAATTACAGAATCAGGCACCACACCTTTGGGAGCCACATTGCTAATACCTACCAATGCAAACAAAAACGGGAAAAGATATCCAGCCAAACTACCGGCATTACACAAGAAACTCTGAATGGAATAAGCCAGGCCCTTTTGTTTTTCATTCACCATATCCCCCACCATCATCTTGAACGGCTGCATAGCAATATTAATGGAAGTATCCAAAAACATCAATGAGAACAACCCAAAAATCATGGCCGAAGCTACCGACATTCCAAAACTTCCGGCATTAGGCAACAAGCACATCACCAATACTGCAATCAATGCCCCTACAAATAAATAAGGAATACGACGCCCGTAGCGCGTCCAGGTCTTGTCACTCAATGCCCCAATTAAAGGCTGCACAACAATTCCAGCCAAAGGAGGTAAAATCCAAAAATAGCTCAAGCTATGAGGGTCGGCCCCTAACGTAGAAAAAATCCGGCTAATATTCGCACTCTGCAAAGCGTATGCTATTTGCACGCCAAAAAATCCGAAACTGATATTCCACAGTTTCCAAAAACTTAAATCAGGTATTTTCTTCATGGTAATATATAAATGTATGTTTATCTAAACCTACAGATTCATTACCTCCTGTTCAAAACGGTCTTTATCTCTTAAGGCTTTATTACGAATTTTACTTCTATAATTATAAACAGTGGCTAAAGAGTAACCCAAGAAATGTGCGATACGAGTGGCATCAGTTACCCCTAAACGAATCATTGCAAAGATACGAAGTTCTGTGTTTAATAGCTCACCCGACTTAGGATAAATTCGCCCTTCTTCTGTTAATAAATTGTTAAAGTCGGAGATGAAGTTTGGGAAAAGGTCTAAAAAAGACTTATCAAACTCCATATAAAATGCTTTTCGCTCATCTCGAAGAAATTGTTCCGAACGAATAGCCTTAAATAAATCTTCAATTTTGGAAGCCATCGCCAATTTTTCAAGCGACCTTCTGTACTGCTCCAGTTTGTCTAGATACATCACACAGCGGTCTAAATACTGAGCTATATAAACCTCCATTATCTTACCGGTCTTTGCCAAATCAGCATTGGCAGATACTAATTTTCGATTGGCTTCATATAAATGGCTACGCACAACCGAAATTTTCTTCATCCAGTAATAGAGATAAGCAGCCAGAACAATAAGCAAAAAAGCAAGCAAACTCACTATAACCAACATACGCTGGGTATTTCTACGCTCTTGGAGTTCTTTCGCAGTATATGCCTTGTCTATAATAGGATAATATTCAGTTACTTCCATAAATCGAAGTCTTGCATTACAATTCACAGCATCCTCCATTGAACAGTTCAGATAACGATAAGCCCGAACTAAATCATTTTTCTGAAAAACCAATCGAGCCAATTTCTGTAAAGAAGCATACTCTCTCTCTGCCATCCGTAAATCTAATAAAGCAGTCTTAGCCAAATAATATATCTGGCGGTCTACATTCCCCATAGCCTGACAAGCCTCCGCCAAAGTATAATAAATATAAGCACTCTGCTTAATGTCTGGTGTTTTTCCTATATATTTTTCCAAACAATGAAAAGCTGAATCCGGCCTTCCATCACCTATACATTTTTCTGCATAGGCTATATCATAGTTCATTCCCTTCGGAGAATTCAGCAAGATTGAATCTCTATAGGCATTCGTCTTTTCTATATATTTCTTTTTAGCGGCTTCTGCTACCGTATAATCAGTCAACCAACCATAATAGCCACGTAACGTACGATAATACGATAACAAGATATCTCCTGTAAGACTCTCTGGACGAATTTTTTGTAATTCTTCCAACGACTCATTATACATTCCCATAATCCCCATTATCTCTGCACGCCCTAGTATCACTTCGTATTGCTGTCCTGGAAGATAATTGTTTTTCAACAACTCTTCTCCTCTTTTATTTACATAATACAAAGCCGAGTCTGTTTGATAATGAAGGTATTCGGTATATATATCCCGATAAATGGCATCTCTCACATTAAAATCAGTAGCGGCCTGCAAGTCTTTTTTTATCTTTGCGATACGAAGTTCTTTGGCTGCATGAAACTTCTTCTTATGTAAAAGAGCCTCATCTAGATCCTGAAGAACATTTTCTACTGAAGTCTTTTTTTCTACAGCTTCTACTTTGCCCCCTAAAAGCAATAGCGACAATAATATCAGATATAAGTATTTCATGTGTTTCTATATTTCAACCGGTTATTTCCACAAATATAATAAAAATAATTTGATAAATAAATGTTTTAATTCTTTTATATTTTTCCACGTCACACAACACACCAACATCCTAATTATCATCTATATACATAATTAAAAAACTTATATTTTCATTCTATATGCCACCTACCTAACCAATAAGAATGTATTTTTGCAACAAACCAATTTTCACTATTATGAGACTGACACTTTTAACCCTATGCAGCATGTTGGCTTTGTTTGGTTCTATTATGAAGACACAAGCCGCAACCATCATCGACAAAGTAGCTCCATCATGTTGGTGGGCAGGTATGAAAAATCCGGAATTGCAAATTTTATTGCACGGTAAGGATATTGCCAATGCCACTTTTCACATAAAAGGTAATGACGTTATCTTAAAAGAAATAGTAAAACAAGAAAGCCCTAACTATACCTTATTATATGTGGATTTGACAGATGCCAAACCACAGACTTTTCAGATAGAAGTTAAGTCGGGAAAGAAAACCACTTCTATCCCATACGAGTTAAAAGAACGAACCCGTAAAGGTTCTGACATCAAAGGATTTGATGCCAGCGACGTGTTGTACCTTATTATGCCCGACCGCTTTGCCAATGGCAACCCAGACATAGATGTAATTCCCGGCATGCGTGAAAATACAGTAAACCGCAATGAACAATATGCACGACATGGAGGTGACCTGAAAGGAATCTCGGAACATCTAGATTATATCTCAGACTTGGGAGTAACTGCCATCTGGCTAAACCCTACTCAAGAGAATGATATGAAAGATGGTTCTTACCATGGATATGCCATCACAGACTATTATCAAATGGACCGCCGTTTAGGTAGCAATGAGGACTTCAAGGCATTAACCGAACAAGCTCATCAAAAGGGACTGAAAGTTGTGATGGACATGATTTTCAACCACTGTGGAAGTGAAAATTA
This sequence comes from Phocaeicola sp., assembly GCA_029257865.1. Classification (GTDB taxonomy): domain Bacteria; phylum Bacteroidota; class Bacteroidia; order Bacteroidales; family Bacteroidaceae; genus Phocaeicola. Next base: position 16,925 of record JARIAN010000110.1, on the reverse strand, counting down.
TCTGTTCAAGGACAAACCTTCTAAAGACTGGTTCAATTTCCGTTCGGAATATGTACAGACATCATTTAAAACAGCTAGTGTACAGGATATACACGCCAGCGAATACGAACGTAAAACAGCAACCGACGGATGGTTTACTGAAGTTATGCCTGATTTGAACCAAAGAAACCGTCATGTAGCCAGATACTTGATTCAAAGCAGTATTTGGTGGATTGAATATGCAGGTATCAATGGTATCAGACAAGATACACATCCTTATGCAGATTTCGACTTTATGGCAGAATGGTGCAAGGAAGTACTGGACGAGTATCCTAATTTCAATATCGTAGGAGAAACTTGGCTGAATAGTAATGTTTTGATTTCTTTTTGGCAAAAAGACAGCAAACTGGCTGCTCCTAAAAACTCAAACCTACCTACAGTGATGGACTTTCCTCTACAAGGGCTGATGAATCAGGCTTTTGATGAAGAAACCGGTGACTGGGGAAATGGACTTTATCGTTTGTATGACTATCTTACCCAAGATTTAGTATATGCCAATCCTATGAACTTGTTGATTTTCTTGGACAATCACGACACGTCACGTTTTTGCAAGAACGAAGACGAAACCAAGAATCTGACAAGATATAAACAGGCACTAGCTTTTCTGCTCACAACTAGAGGTATTCCTCAGATATACTATGGTACAGAAATTCTAATGGCAGCCGACAAAAGTATGGGCGACGGTAACCTACGTAAAGACTTCCCAGGAGGTTGGAAAGGCGATAAGGTGAATTGCTTTAAAAGCGAAGGCAGAAATAGACTGCAAAATGAGGCATTCGATTATACACGTAAGCTACTAAATTGGAGAAAAAATAATGAAGTAATCAGCAAAGGCAACTTGAAACATTTCTCTATTACCAACGGCACTTATGTTTACGAACGTAAATACAAAGACCAATCGATAGTAGTTATCATGAACGGTACCAACCAGCCGAAAGACTTGAACCTTACTCCATATCAGGAAGTATTGCCAAGTGTAGAATCTACAGATATTCTTACAGGCAAAAAGGTGACACTCAACGAAACTCTTCACTTAAAAGAACGTGAGACACTCATTTTAAGTTTTTAAATAACTTATATTATTTTTTATTTGGCAAACAGACAACATTCTGTTTGCCAAATAATTACACTAAACAAAGCAGAAACGCACTTTATATTTTCATTCTAACCTTATCAATAAATATTACAAAAAGATACTTTTGTAATAGTTGACCAAACAAAATACGTTTATGAACTTCAAGACACACATCTTATTTGCCACATTATTATGTAGCACTCTCCTTGCCAAAGCTCAAGAGATAAGTTCTCCAAATGGAAACTTAACCATGAACTTCAGCCTCAACACCAAAGGTGCACCCGTTTATGAACTGTCTTTTAAAAACAAAACAGTCATCAAACCTAGCACCCTCGGATTGGAACTGAAAAAAGAAAATGCAAACAAGAAAATCGATTTTGAATGGACTGCACGTAATGACCAAGAGTTACTTGATCAAAAAACAAATCTGATGAACGGATTTACCATTGCAAATACTCAAACCACAACATTCAACGAAACATGGTCGCCTGTATGGGGAGAAGAAAAAACAATCCAGAATCATTACAACGAACTGGCAGTTACACTTCATCAAGCATCAAACGACCGCAATATGGTAATTCGTTTCCGCCTCTTTAATGACGGGCTGGGATTCAGATATGAATTCCCTCAACAGAAAAACCTGAATTATTTTATCATCAAAGAAGAACATTCTCAGTTTGCCATGAACGGCAATCATACTGCCTTTTGGATTCCGGGAGACTATGACACACAAGAATATGACTACACCACTTCTCGACTTTCTGAAATCAGAGGACTGATGAAAAAAGCATATACAGAAAACTCGTCGCAGACATTAGCCACTCCTACTTCTGTACAGACATCGCTGATGATGAAAACAGATGACCGACTATATATCAACCTTCATGAAGCAGCACTGGTAGAATATGCTTGTATGCACCTGAATCTTGATGACAAGAATATGGTCTTTGAATCTTGGCTGACACCAGACGCACAAGGAGATAAAGGATACATGCAAACACCTTGCCATTCTCCATGGCGCACTGTCATCGTAAGTGATGACGCCAGAGACATTCTTGCCTCACGCATGACTCTGAATCTGAACGACCCATGCAAATATACTGATACTTCATGGATTAAGCCTGTAAAATACATTGGCGTATGGTGGGATATGATTACAGGAAAAGGAAGTTGGGCATATACAGATGAACTGTCAAGCGTAAAATTGGGTGAAACAGATTATACAAAGACTCATCCTAACGGAAAACATTCAGCCAATACAAGCAATGTAAAACGATACATCGATTTTGCAGCCGAACATGGATTTGATGCTGTACTGGTAGAAGGATGGAATGAAGGATGGGAAGACTGGTTTGGAAAGAGCAAAGACTATGTATTCGATTTTGTAACTCCATATCCAGATTTTGATGTGAAAGAAATTCATCGTTATGCTGCATCCAAAGGTGTCAAGATGATGATGCATCACGAAACTTCCAGCTCTGTACGCAACTATGAACGCCACATGGATAAAGCATACCAATTTATGGTAGACAACGGATACAACTCGGTTAAAAGCGGTTATGTAGGAGACATCATCCCTCGTGGGGAACATCATTACGGACAATGGATGGTCAATCATTATCTCTATGCGGTCAAAAAAGCCGGTGAATATAAAATTATGGTCAATGCCCATGAAGCCGTCCGCCCAACCGGACTTTGCCGTACTTATCCGAACTTGATAGGTAACGAATCGGCTAGAGGTACAGAATACGAATCATTTGGAGGAAACAACGTGAACCATACTACAATCCTGCCATTTACCCGACTGATTGGTGGGCCGATGGATTATACACCAGGAATATTCGAAACAGACTGTAGTAAAATGAGCCCAAGCAACCACTCCCGTGTACGCTCTACCCTAGCCCGCCAACTCGCTCTGTATGTCACCATGTATAGTCCACTACAAATGGCAGCAGACATTCCAGAAAACTATGAACGATTCATGGATGCGTTCCAGTTTATCAAAGATGTGGCTATAGACTGGGATGAAAGCAAATACCTGGAAGCTGAGCCTGGAGAATATATCACCATCGCACGCCGCGCCAAAAATAGCAATGACTGGTATGTGGGATGTACTGCCGGATATAACGGACACGAGTCAAAACTAGTGCTAAATTTCCTTGCTCCAGGCAAGAAATATGAAGCAACAATTTATGCCGATGCTAAAGATGCACATTGGGAAACCAATCCACAAGCATATACCATCACGAAAAAGAAAGTAACCTGCAAAAGCAAACTACACCTTAAAGCAGCCATCGGTGGCGGATATGCTATTTCAATCAAAGAAATTAAATAAAAACACTTTAAATTTATAATATGGAAATTAAAATGAAAAACTCAGGTAGATTCCTACTCTTATGGATTGTGGGAATCTTACTATCTGTACAAGCTTATGCACAAGAGCTTACAGTTAAAGGTTGTGTGAAAGACAACACTGGTATAGGTGTGATAGGTGCAAACATCTTGGTAAAGGGAAGCACCAACGGAACGATTACAGATTTCGATGGAAACTTCACCCTGACAGCCAATAAAGGAGATATCATTGTCATCTCGTTTATCGGCTACAAGACTCAAGAACTCCCTGCATCTCCTCTCATGAATGTCATCCTCCAAGACGATTCGGAAATGCTGGATGATGTAGTAGTCATCGGCTACGGTTCTGCCAAGAAGAATGATGTGACAGGCTCTGTAACCGCCATCAAGCCCGATAAAATGAACCGCGGATTGGCTACTAATGCACAGGATTTGATGCAAGGTAAAATAGCTGGTGTCAATGTAGTGTCTGATGGTGGTGCTCCGGGAAGCGGATCAACCATCCGTATCCGTGGCGGTTCTTCTTTGAACGCATCAAACAACCCGCTTATCGTAATTGACGGATTTGCCCTTGACGATAAAGGTGTACAAGGCTTATCGAATCCACTTTCTATGGTAAACCCTAACGACATTGAAACATTCACTGTATTGAAAGATGCATCTGCCACTGCTATCTATGGTTCTCGTGCGTCTAATGGTGTCATCATCATCACTACTAAAAAAGGCTCCAAATCGGGCAACATCAAAATTTCTTATAACGGAAACGTGTCTTTGAGCACAGTAAAGGAAACTTTGGATGTAATGGATGCAACTGAATACAAACAGTTTGTTGGCAAAATTTATGGAGAAGACAGTGAAATCTATGGTAAATTAGGTTCAGCCAATACCGACTGGCAAGATGAAATTTACCGTGGTGCATGGAGCCATGACCACAACATCACCGCTGCCGGAAATATTGCAGGTGCACCTTTCCGCATATCATTCGGATACACCAACCAAAACGGTATTATCAAGACTTCTAACTTTGAACGATATACCGGTTCATTCAGCATTTCTCCTTCTTTCTTCGACAATCATCTTAACATCAATGCAAACTTGAAAGGAATGATTGCCAAAAACAGATTTGCAGATGGTGGAGTTGTAGGTGCAGCCGCAACATTCGACCCTACTCAGCCTGTCTTTAACCAGTCTCCTGAGTACATGACTGCATTTGGAGGATATTTCCAATGGACTGGTCAAAACAACTTCAACGACCTAGAATGGCCTCTTGCCTTTAACTCATTGGCACAAGCCAACCCTGTAGCTACATTGGACATGCAAAACAACCGTGCTACCTCAAAATCCTTAATCGGTAACATCGAACTGGATTATAAATTCCACTTTTTGCCTGAAATGAACTTCCACGTGAACGGTGGTATGGACCTTTCTACCGGTAAACAGAAAAATGACATCGACCCACGTTCTGCAAGCAACAACTATTACGGCTGGCATGGAGTGGACAATACAGACAAGTATAATCTGTTGCTAACTTCCTATTTACAATATGCCAAAGAAATAAAGAACCATAACTTCAGCATAATGGGAGGTTATGAATGGCAACACTTCCACAGAAAAGGATACAACTATGGTTGTGGTTATTATCAAGACACTAATGCTGATGCAAGCCTTGCAGGACAAGCATACAACAAAAAGGACAAAGAATGGGCCAATGAAAGTTATTTAGTTTCATTCTTCGGCCGTGCCAACTATTCTCTTCTAGGAAGATATATGCTTACCGCTACAGTACGTGCAGACGGTTCTTCTAAATTCAACAAAGACAACAGATGGGGAACATTCCCTTCTTTCGCGCTTGCATGGAAAATCAATGAAGAAAAATTTGCAAAGAAATGGGATTGGATGTCTGACTGGAAACTGCGTTTAGGATGGGGTATCACAGGTCAGCAAGAAGGTATCGGTGAATATAGCTACTTTGCTTCTTATGTAAACAACATGGAGCATGCATACTATCCTATCATAGGAGATGGCCAATTGTCTAGACCTAATGCGTACAATAAAAATCTAACCTGGGAAAAGACTACAACATGGAATGCCGGAATGGACTTTGGTATTCTCAACGGAAGATTTACTGCTTCTTTTGACTTCTACAAACGCAAGACCAAAGACTTGCTGCAAAATGTAGCTGTCGCTGCCGGATCTAATTTCAAAAACATGGTAACCTCAAATGTCGGTTCTTTGGAAAATACCGGTATTGAATTTTCAGTAGGAGGAAATGTCATCGAAACAAAAGATTTCTATTGGAACTTAAACTATAACCTTACATGGAACAAGAATGAAATTACCAAACTTACAACCGGCAGCCAAGACGGATATTATATTCCTGTAGGAGGTATCGCTGGAGGTACAGGCAATACGATACAAGCTCATGCTGTTGGACATCCAGCCAATGCATTCTATGTATATCAGCAAGTATATGACGACAAAGGTATGCCCATAGAAAATACATTCGTAGACCGTAACGGTGATGGTGTTATCAGTGATAAGGACCGATATTTCTACAAAAAGCCTGTAGGCGATGTTTTGATGGGATTGTCTTCAAAAATGGTCTATAAAAAATGGGACTTGAGTTTCACTTTAAGAACCAGCCTAAACAACTATGTGTTCAACAATGTAGAATCAAACAACTCCAACGTAGGTCCTTCAGCTGTTTATTCACAGTCTGGATTCTTCTCCAATTATATCAAGGGCAACCTGGACAAGAACTTCCAGGGTGTAGGAAACTATTATATGTCTGATTATTTTGTACAAAACGCTTCATTCCTGAAATGTGACAACATCACATTAGGATACTCTTTCAACAAACTGTTCGGAGTTTTGGACGGACGCGCTTATTTCACTGTGCAAAATGTATTCACTATTACAGATTATAAAGGACTTGACCCGGAAGTAAACAGTGGTATTGACAATAATATCTATCCTAGACCTTTGGTTTCAATGCTAGGACTAACCCTTAATTTCTAATCGAATAAATAAGAGACTTATGAAAATCAAATCAATTAAAAATATATTTCCTGCACTGATAATTTCATTATCACTAGGAACCAGCTCCTGTATTGGAGATTTGGATGTAGACCCTACAATCGATAAAAGTACTTCTATGGTTTTCAACAGAGACCAAGTCTTTGCGAAACTTTATGCCAATATGGCTCTTTCGGGCAACCAAGGACCGGCAGGGAATGGTGATATCGATGGTATCGACGAAGGAACATCCGACTTTTACAGACAATTATGGAACATGAACGAATTGCCTACCGATGAAGCAATGTGCTGCTGGGGAGACCCTGGAATCCCAGAATTCAACTTTGCACAATGGGATGCTTCGCATGGTATGATTACTGCCATGTACTACCGCTTATATTTTGGCATTACACTGAGTAATTACTTCTTGGAAATGACGGAAGGAGACACATCTGCTACCGACCAAAGAGCAGAAGCACGTTTTTTACGTGCATTATATTACTACTATGCAATGGATTTCTACGGGAATATACCTTTTACAGAAGTAGTTTCTACCGAAAAGGCTCCTCAACATAGCAGAGCAGAGATTTTTGCATATATAGAAAAAGAATTGACCGAATGTGTCAACGATATGAAAGACCCTAAAACAAACACTTACGGAAGGGCAGACAAGGCTGCCGCATGGATGTTGTTGGCCCGTTTGTATCTGAATGCAGAAGTTTATACTGGAACAGCACAATGGCAAAAGGCTGCCGATTATGCTTCTAAAGTTATTGAATCTGGATATACTCTCTCTACTGAATATAAAAATTTATTCATGGGAGACAATGACAAAAACGGAGCGCAACAAGAAATTCTTTTACCTATTCTACAAGATGGTATTGATACTCAAAACTTTGGTGGCGCCTTGTTCTTGATAGCATCTACTCATAAAAATGATATGGAAAATGGTGGTACTAGTGAAAATTGGGCTGGAAACAGAATCAGAAGACAACTTGTCGATAAATTTTTCCCCAATAGCCAAGCTCCTACAGTTAATGAAAAAGAGATGGCAAAAGCTGCAAATGATGACAGAGCTCTGTTCTATGGTCTGGAAAGAAAAATCTCCATTGAAGATAAAGCGAACTTTACAGATGGATACTCTTGCGCCAAATACACCAATTTATATTCAGATGGGAGCACTCCGAAAGACGCCAAACACGTAGATATGGATATTCCATTTTTGAGAATGGCTGAAGCTTATCTTACTTATGCTGAAGCTAACGCTAGATTAGGCAAAAACAATGACCTGATAAAGTCAGCCATTGATGAATTGCGCAAAAGAGCTAACGCCAAGACTCAACCTTCATATTCCCTTGATGATATCTGCGATGAATGGGCCCGAGAATTCTATTTCGAAGGTAGAAGAAGAATGGACTTAATCCGATTCAACAAATTTGGAGGAAACACTGATTATGCATGGGAATGGAAAGGTGGAGCCAAAGATGGCACCAGCTTCAGTGCCAACAAAAATCTATATGGTATACCTACCAAAGATTTAGTGGCCAATCCTAATCTTAAACAGAACCCTGGATACTAACATTTATCTAAGTCCACAGTAAACGAAAATCTTGTTTACTGTGGTATATTATCAGTTTAACAGACCTAATTATTAACATACAATGAACAAACATAGTATTTTCGCAATATTGTTTGCTGGAATGGCAGCATTTTGCTCTTGTGAGAGCGATAGAGATTCGAATCCTGTACTTCAACAGCCCACTGAATTTCTATTGAATACCCCCGAACTCTCCGACAATGTTTTCGACTTAAAGCAATCGTCTTTTATTGAACTGACTTGCACCCAGCCCAATTATGGCTTCACAGCTGCGGTATCATATTCTGTAGAGCTCTCTCTTCAGAGTGATTTCAAAAGCAGTACAGTGCTACCTACTCAATATACTTCTGCCAAGATGAACATCGATGCTTCTGAATTCGCTGTAGCTACTACAAGCCTATTGGTGGAAGCAGGTAAAACAGATGTAGACTTTCCTTTGGAAGCTACAATCTACATTCGCTTGATTGCACAATTGGAAGGAAATATAGGAAAAACCACTTCTAATTCTATAGAAATCAATGCCAACTTAGACTACTCGCTTCCTCCTGTGGAACTTCCGAAAAAGATGTACTTTATTGGAGATTTCTGTGAATGGAATTGGGACAAGGCTTTTGAAATGATACCGGTCAATGGTGCTGATGGGGTATTTTGGAGACTGATTTATTTGCCAGGCAACTCTGGTTTCAAATTCAATTCTGCAACATCATGGAATGGAAACGATATAGGCTTCGACAAAATAACTGTCAACGACAATCAAAAGGCTGAAATCAAAAATGCAGATGGAAATATCGGCATCACTAAGGGAGGATGGTATTTGTGTGTAATCAAAACAGAAGCCGTAGGCACTGAAATTAAATATACACTTGATATCAACGAACCTGCAGTTTATCTTTTCGGACCTGCTATTGGCAACCTTTGGGAAGCTAAGGACACCAACAAATTCACCGTTCCTGAAAAGGCCGACGACTTCTTTGTTTCTCCCGCATTTACAGCAGATATCCCAACTACTACCGATACTGGAGTCAGAGCTTGTGTTGTAATAGGCGGCTATGATTGGTGGAAGAGCGAATTCATCATAATTAACGAAAAACTTGAATATAGAGGTAATGGAGGCGACCAAGATAGAATCGGTTGTAAAGCTGGACAGAAATTATACATCAACTTCACTGCCGGCACTGGAAAAATTGAATAATATAAATATTAAACGTCTATGAAAAAGTCATTTTTATATACCAATTTACTCATCGCGTTATTTGCCTTTTCATCTTGTGATGAAGATTTCAACGATGAGGTAGCTGCTCCTCAGAAATGGGAACAAGAAGATATGGCAAATGTTTCTAAATTTATTTTAACTCCCGTAGAGAGTATTAATCTGGAAACAGTTCAAGGAAACTCTGTTAAACTATTCAACTCAACAGTAGAAAACCAAGTGGAACATTCCACTTTGAACAATCTTTCAGCATTCATCTCAAAACCTAATGAAGAGACTTGGGGCAAGATTGAAGTGACATCTGAAGGAGAAACTGACGTAGAGACATTACAAAAAGCTATTGAACATCTGTATAACAAAGAGTTTATAGAGAGAACCATCTGCTTAAAAGCCAATATCAATATGATAATCAACGGACAGGCTTTACTGATTGAATCAAACCCTATCGAAATTAAAGTTACTCCAAAGAAACCGGTTATCGTTCCTGAATATTATCTGCTAGGCAATTTACAAGGATGGTCTATGGATGATAATAAGAAGATTTGTGCATTGTACCCTATTGACTTAGAGAAAAACATTTTCTCTATTACAACCAATTTTTCTAATAACATTATCGACCAAAAACTTGATGGAAGCCCAAACTTCAAACTTATCTCATGTAACGATTTCGGCAATTGGGACAAAGCTATTGGGACTCCAAAAGATGGAGATACTAGCCTTGAAGGTACTTTAGTTGAAAAAGGTGGAGCCATCCAAACTCCCGACAAAGGAATCTATACGCTTACGGTCAATTTACTTGACATGAGCTACAAGTTGGAAAAAGTAGAAGTACAAAAAACCAAAGTGTTCCAATCTATTTCCTTGATTGGCAACTTCAACCAATGGAGTGGTGATGAACTGCTACTCCAATCTTCTGAACACAATTGGTACATCAAAAACTTCAAAGTTGACGCTGACGGAGAAATAAAATTCCGAGCTGATAAGGACTGGAAAGATAGTTGGGGAGATAAAATCAATATTGGTGACAATGCATTTGGAGCTTTGAAACCTGGAGGAGACAATATGACAATCCCTAAAGGTACTTATGATGTGTACTTCAACGACATCACCGGACGATTTGCATTCTTTGCAAAATAAAGACCTAACTTAACCTAGGATTGTCATTCATTTCAGATACTATCTATTTGATGAATGACAATCCTTTTTTTAATTTAATTGATATGAAAAAAACATATTTCTTTGGGATACTGGCCTTTACACTTATCACTTCTTCTTCACTCTCTTTACAGGCTTGCTCAGACGAACATATTGAAAACGAAGCTGAAACTTCTGGCCATGATTCTAACCACGAAGAGGATGAAATCAAAGAGGGATTATCTTATTCATCGGACCAACTGGACGCAGACCAACCCATCACTGTTTATTTTAAAGCTGAAGTCAAATCTAAACTATATGGATATAAAGGAGATGTATATATCCATATCGGGGTGATAGAAGAAGGACATTGGAAATATGTCCAAGCTCAATGGAATGAAAACATCGAAAAATGTAAAATGAAACGAATAGCCAACAATACTTGGTCTATTACTCTAGAACCGACTATCAGAAAATGGTTTAATTCTGGAGAAACCCCTGTCAACAAGTTGGGCATAGTCGTCCGAAATGCCAATGGTTCCAAAAAAGGATTCGAACAGGACCAGTTTGTGGAGGTGACCGACAATCAGTTTACGGCTTTCGTTCCTGCCAATATCAAAGAACAAAGCAAACCAGCAGCAGCCATTGACGGAATCAATCTAAATGAAAAAGACAATTCGGTTACTTTGGTTCTTTACGACAAAGATACCGAAGGAAATCACAAGGATTATGCACACGTAATTGGCGATTTCAACAACTGGACCCTAAGCAATGATGAAAAATCACAAATGTATCGTGACAATGCAGCCGGATGTTGGTGGATTACCATCAATGAGTTGGACCCAACCAAAGAATATCGCTTCCAGTATTATATCGGAACTAAAGCTGAAGGACCTATGCGAATTGCAGATCCTTACACCGAAAAGGTTCTTGACCCACACAATGACAAATACATTCCAGCAAGCACTTATCCTTCTGCTGAAAGGACTTATCCGGAACAAGCTATCGGAATGGTAGCTACCTTCAAAATACAGAAAGAACCGTTTGAATGGAGTGTTGACAATTTTAAAATCAAAAATCCTAAGAACTTGATAATATATGAAATGCATTTGCGCGACTTTACAGAAACCGGTGACCTAAACGGAGCTATCCAGAAACTTGATTATCTGCAACATTTGGGTATTAATGCCATCGAACTGATGCCAGTACAAGAATTTGACGGGAATGACAGCTGGGGGTATAATCCATGCTTCTTCTTTGCTATGGACAAAGCATATGGCACTACAGAAATGCATAAAAGATTCATCGATGAATGTCACCAACGTAATATTGCAGTGCTGTTTGATGTAGTCTACAATCATGCTACTGGAAGTATGCCATTTGCACAACTATATTGGGATAGCAGTAAAAACCAGACTGCCCCCAACAACCCTTGGTTTAATGTCACCGCTCCTCATCCGTATAATGTATTCCACGACTTCAATCATGAATCCTCATTAACCCGAAACTTTGTAAAAAGAAACCTGAAGTTCTTGCTTGATGAATATCGAATTGACGGTTTCCGTTTCGACTTGACCAAAGGATTTACCAATACTACAAGCGATGAGAGTTCAGCATCCAAATATGATCAGTCGCGTGTAAATATCTTGACCGACTACTACAAGACCATCAAAGAAAAAAATCCTCATGCTGTCATGATATGCGAACACTTGGCTGGCATTGAAGAAGAATCTGCTCTTTCCCAACAGGGTATGATGCTTTGGAGAAACTTGAACGATGCTTTTTGTCAGTCGGCTATGGGATATAAAGACAACAGTGATTTTAGCAGACTGACCACTTGGAATACCCCGATGAAAGAAGGTGGTTGGGTGGGATATATGGAAAGTCATGATGAAGAGAGATGTGCCTACAAGCAAACGGCCTATTCACAAGAGCCGCTGAAAACGAACTTAAACGCACGCATGAATCAATTGGGAGTCAATGCTGCATTCTTCTTTACCGTTTCCGGACCGAAAATGATTTGGCAATTCGGTGAATTAGGATATGATGTTTCTAGAGATGCCAACAAAGAAGGAAACATCATCCCGGGAGAAGACCATAAAACCGACCGCAAACCGATTCGTTGGGAATACAAAGATGTGAAGGAACGCCATCAGCTATACACTACCTATAGCAAACTGATTGCTTTACGCAACGCTAATGAAACTCTATTCAGTCAGGCTGCGTTCAAAGAATGGAAGGTAACAGGCAATGACTGGGACAACGGACGATACCTCAGACTGGAATCGGTAGATGGAAAGAAACTGATAGTAGCCGGGAACTTCACCAACCAAGAGGCTACAGTATACAATGTATTCCCTCAAACGGGTGAATGGTATAACGTAATGGCCGAGGGACAAAAAGAATCTATCACATCGAAAGATATCAAAGTTCCTGCCCACAGTTTCAAACTCTACACTAACTTTAGCCTGAAATAGAAAGGTTACACTTTCTTTCCAATAAGAAACTCGCTATATAGCATCCACTTTTAAGAACGACTATATAGCGAGTTTTCATTTCTCATACAGGAAGAAACAAGAATTTGTGAAGACTACTGTCAGTTCTCGCTATCATTTTCCAGTTTCTTGTCACTGATAACCTTTGCATCATATTCAAACTTCGCAAAACCTTCTTTTAACTGCTTTACAGAAGTCTTTTCAGCATCATAAGTGATGGTGACAGTACGTTTCTTCAAGTCTGTTTCCAGGCCCTTCAGCCCATTTTCAAAGGTTATGTTCTTCTTCACCTTCTTTTCACAATTAGGACATTCCATCTGCATCACCTTAAAAACTACCATACGGAGTTCCTTTGCCGACAACTGGATGCCCACACCCATCAGGAACAACCCCGACAAAATCAAAAATCTTTTCATTGTCTTTATTCTTTTTTATTCATGAATCTCTTTTCTTACTCTCTTGGCAGATTGAAACGAACTCCCACATATCCTTTAGCTCCATGCATCGGTCCCCAAATCATAGAGGCATCAAACGTATCTCCCCAAGGATTGTCTGCTCCGACTATCGGATTCTTCTGCTTGAAATTTGTCAGATTCTCTCCTCCAACATATATCGACCAGCGACGGAAATAGCGGGTAATCTGCAAACTCAACTGCTCATAACTCTTATATCTCTCTTGCCATGACCAGTTGCCTTCAGATGTTTTATAAGGAGAAGGCATCCTACCTCCACCATTCAGCTGCACTGTACCATCAAACTGCCATTTCCCGAGAGGGGTCTTATAGGAAGCCGTAACCAGTCCTTTGTATTTAGAGGTCAACGCTTTCTCATACATCACTCCTCCTATTTCATGTTTCACATCTGTCAATCGCCATGCCGCAGTCAGATTGAAACCCTCAAAAAACGGATAGGTAGCCTCCACCTGAAAGACATGTGAATAAGAACGCCCCTTCAGATTGGAGAATGATACCACATGAGGATTACTCTCCATATCCACTACCATCTGCTCCTGGAAATCTGTATAATAATACTCGGCATTCAAATTTAACGTCTTGCCGAAAACAGGCAGGTAAGTGGCTAGGCTCAAACCATAATTCCAAGCTTCTTCTTGTTTCAAATCGCCCGCAATTTCCACCTTACGACTGCTAGCCAACAAGAAATGATTCTCTGCCAGTACATGGTTGGTACGATACCCTTTTCCTACTGATGCACGAACATGAATATACTCGTTAGGAGCATAACGAATATTAGCGCGCGGAGTCATGAAGAATCCGTATCTGCTGCTGTAATCTCCTCGAAGTCCAGCCATAAAAGTAAACTGCTCACTAGGGGTATAGGTGTATTGCACGTATCCTCCGCCAGCCGTTTCTTTATCCAACTTTGGAGTCAATCCCTCATCTTCCCGATTTGTCAGACGGAAATGCTGGTCATAACGGTCATAATTCAAACTTAGGCCGGTAGAAAGCGCATGTTTCTTGGTAAATTCAGTTTCAAACAATAACGAAGCGTATGCATTCTGCTGCTCCACATTATATAGTTTTTTTCCATAAACTGCATCCATCTTATGAATGGTTCCGGCTGTAATCAGAGCCAGATTGGTGTTATGGGCTTTATCGAAAATATACGCTTGCTTAATGAAACCTTCGTATCTGTCTGTATTCATGTCGATGCGATAAGGATTTTGGATGGAGTGCCCTCCATGTCCATTTACCTGCCCTCCCTGACGGTCTTCCTTCAAGAACTTCACACCTGCCTGAAAAATATATTTTTCACCCATATATGCCCATCGGTTAAAGAGATTGTACTGCTCCACTTGGGGGATATCGGCAAACCCGTCTCCATCTCCATCGTGTGCCTTGGTCTCGTTTTCATAATGTGCCAACAACATGGTGCTCCATTTATCAGAAATCTTCACAGATGCATCTGCATTAGCTTCATAACGGTTGGTGGTACTTGCAAACAGATTGGCAGAGACCCAATCTGCTTCGGCTGCCTGAGGCTTCTTATACTCCAAGTTTATCTGCCCGGTAAGAGATTCGTAACCATTCTTTACAGAAGAGGTTCCTTTGCTCACCTGAATACTGTTCATCCATGGTCCTGGCACATATCCCAGACCATAGGCAGCCGATGCACCCCTGAAGTTAGGGATATTTTCAGTAAGCATCTGCACATAAGTGCCCGATAGTCCCAAAAGGCGTATCTGCTTGGCACCTGTAGCTGCATCCGAATAATTCACATCCACCGAAGGATTAGTCACAAAACTTTCCCCCAAATTACAACAAGCGGCACGGCACAACTCGTCTGCTGAAATCATATCTGCATTGGCCACGCTACTCCTTATTTTCTGCAGCCCCATTTTACGACCTACTATACTGACTTCCTGAAGTTCAATTCCCTCAGTTAGTATAATATCAATATATTCTTGTTCTGGAGATACTGAAATTGTATCTGTATTAAATCCGGTAAAACTCACTACTAACTTACGTGCACCCGACGGGCGGTGGATTGTAAAATTGCCAGACATATCGGTTATCGCCCCTGTACTGGTGTTTAACCAAATCAGATTGGCACCCGGAATAGGTTCAGAATTGGTGTCAGTAACAGTTCCAACTAAAGTCTGCTGGGCGAAAAGAGAAATAGTAGTCAAAAAATATAAAATAGTAAATAATATTCTCATTCAAAAATACTTGTTATTTATTAGACATATCAATTTGCATAAGACAACCTGCTCCTTAAAGGATAAGGTTACCTCATGAAACTTCTTCAAGAAATCACGGTTGTATATTTCTCTCTACTAAATAATAAGCATGGAATGAAGAGCCAGCAATGTACGCCCATAATGCAGCCGGGGAGGAGCATTGGGTCCCTGCAAAGATAAAAGCAATTCACATTGAGGCTGGCAAAATCTGACAATAGAAAACAATGTTTCAACGGGAAACAATGTCACAGAAAGAGATGAACAGCAAGGAGTCTGATAGTAATAGTCTATCTGATAAGAAACATCTAAACAAGAGCAAGAAGAGGTGAACACCTTGTGATGACAACAAGACTGTTTAGTGCTATGACATCCACCCTCTACTGCCGTCTGGTCTTTTTGGCACGACTCATTACGGACTTCTTTCTGAGTTTGACAATATGAGGAACATATATGCACAAAAGCAACTCCTGTACCACAATAAATGGTGACAAGAGATAAAAATAGTACAAATATGCTACGTAAATATATTGTTCTCATATTGCAAAGATATAAAAAAGGACTTTACAATAATGATAAAATCTATTATTTTTTTTAAAACACCTAAAAATCAAATACAAAAGCAATGCAAACTATCGCAAACAGACGTACGATACACCCTCTGTAGTACAAGTAGGTATCCTCTATGTTAAAGCCCGAATATTTCATGACACAGAATTCCGTTGCAAACTCCCCTCTCTTTGTAAGTCACTATTCTATCTTTAGACCTATTGAAACAAATCAGGATCTGAAGTTCTAGCACACCGGCAGAGCTCTTGATTCGACTACCGATAAGATAGACATACCCCCCTTATGTGAAAGAGTTTGCAGTGGAACATCTCCTGTCCGACCTTGAGAAAATTAAAAGCCACCATGCTCTATCCTATTCTTCCGTAGACAACTAGACAACCAGAATGTTCTGCCTAATGCGAATGAAGCGTCGAATCTGATTGATGTTGAGTTGGTCAATCCACTTCTTGTCAGTAAACTTTCAATCAACTACAAGAAAACCAATATAGTCTTGACAAAAAAAGTCTAATGAATCGCTCCATTATAGTTTCTAAAAAAATGTCCAATTTTATATTTGACTATCAAACTTGGGTTAAAAATCCCATTTTTTATCTAACTTTGCAAACAATTAAAAGAGGTTGGTTTAACCAATTACTTAAACCAACTTCCATATTTATTATAATGACCTTAACTAGTCCAAACAAATGAATTTTCTCAGCAAAACAATTATCTTATGTAGTTTGTTTACAACCGGAACTATTGGA